>JAJFFL010000057.1 GCA_021776705.1 Alphaproteobacteria bacterium | reverse complement strand
AACTCGTCGCCGCCGGATCGGCCCTGTCGAACGATCCCGATTTCGCCGAACAGGGCGCCCGCGCCAAGCTCGCCCTCGGCGACGCCGGCGGGGCCTGCCGCTATCTTGAGAACCTGCAAACCGGCCGCCAGCAGCGTTTCTGGCTGAAGTTGCGCGCCGCCTGCTTCGCGCTCGCCGGCGAAGCCGCGGCCGCCGAAACCACCATCGAGCTCGCGCGCGACGCCGGGGCCGACAACGTCGACGCCGATTTCGCAGCGCTCGTCGCTCACGCCGCCGGCGGCGCCGCACTGTCGAAGCCGGCGCAGCCGCGCGACGGCGTCGAAGCGGCGCTGGCGATCAGCGCCGGCGTGCCGATCTCCACCGACGCGATCAACCGGCTCGAGCCCGACGCCGCGGTCGGAGTCGCCTTGAACGAAAACGCCTCCGGGATCGCCCGGGCGGCCGCCGCGCGGCGCGCCGCGCGCGTCGGCGCCTTGCGCACCGACCAGATCGCCGCCGCCTATGAGGCCGCCGCGATCACCGAGCCGGGGGTCGACATTCTCGCCGCCGCCAACGCCGCCGAGGGTCCGGTGCAGACGGCGCTGTTTCATCAAGCGGTGCTCACCGTCGAGGATCCGTACCGGCGCGCCGACGCGCTCGCCGCGGCGCTCGCGATGAGCGAAACCACGCCCGACTTCGTCGTCGCGTCGCGCCTCTACGCCTCCGAGATCGCGTTCCTGCCGCGGGAAGGCGAAACCCTCGTCCATTCCGAGGCTTACATCTCCGCGCTCGTCGCCGCCGGCGACATCGGCGGGGCGCACGCCTGGCTGCAGGCGCGCCGCGGCATGCCGGGAGCGTCGTTCTCGGCGCCGGGCGGCGACGCCGTCGGCCTGGCGGCCGGGGCCATCGAATCCACGGCGCTCGCCGTCCTGGTCGCCGCCGGCGACCCCTCGGCGACGCCGCGCACGCTCGCCGACGCGGCCGAAGCCCGCCTCGACGCGGTCGCCGACGCGCCCGACGCCGAACGCCTCGCCGCCGCCGGCGACGTCACGCTGCTGCTGGCGCTCGGCGCCGAACCGCGGCCGCGGCTGCGGGTCGCCGCGACACGGGCGGCCGACGGCGGGCCGGCGCTGCCGGCGTCCGGCCGCGCCGCCTCGTTCGCGCTCGACGCCGCCGTCGACGCCGAGGCCCTGGCCGACACGGCGCTCAACGCCGCGCGTCTGGTCAACGCCGCCGGGACGGCCGACGCGCACGCGGTCGCCGCAGCGGTCCGGGCGCTGCGTCTCGCCGGTCTGGACCGCGACGCGAGGGCGTTCGTCGTCGAAAGCCTGATCGCCCGCGCCCGAGGGTCATGAACCGGTCGGCCGCCGCGGTTGAAGCGTTTCTGGAAATGATGGCGGCCGAGCGCGGGGCCAGCCCGCGCACCCTCGACGCCTACGCCCGCGACCTTGACGATCTCGCCGCGGCCTTGCCGGCCGGCCGCGATCTGCGCGGCGCCGACACCGCGGACATCGAACGCTATCTCGCCAGGCTGCAGGCCAAGGGGTTCGCGCCGGCGACGGCGGCGCGGCGGCTGTCGGCGATCAAACGTTTCTTCCGGTTCCTGCACGCTGAGCGCCTGCGCGGCGACGATCCGGCCGCGTCGCTGTCGGGCCCGAGGCGGGCGCGGCGGCTGCCGAAAGTGCTCACCGAAGACGAGGTCGACGCCCTGTTCGCCGCCTGCGCGGACGACAAGGGGGCCAAGGCGGCCCGGCTGCGCTGCCTGTTGGAGCTTTTGTACGCGGCCGGGCTGCGCGTCTCCGAGCTTGTCGGCTTGCCGGCGAATGTGCTGCGGGGTCTCGAGCGAACGATCGTGATCCGCGGCAAGGGCGGCAAGGAACGGCTCGCCCCGCTCACCGACGCCGCGCGCGACGCCGTCGCGGCCTATGAACCCTACCGCGACGCGTTTCTGCCGGACGGCCCGGGTCCGGCGCGGGCGCGGGCGGAACGGTTCCTGTTTCCGTCGAAATCGAAACAGGGCCACCTTACCCGGGAGCAGTTCGCGGTGCAGCTCAAGGCGTTGGCGGCGCGGGCCGGTTTGCCGGCGGACAAGGTCTCGCCGCACGTCCTGCGCCACGCCTTCGCCACGCATCTGTTGGCGCGAGGGGCGGATTTGCGGGTGATTCAAACGCTTTTGGGCCACGCGGACCTGTCGACGACGCAGATCTATGCGCACGTGCTCGACGAACGTCTGCGCGAAACCGTCGAAACGGCCCATCCGCTGGCCCGAAAGCCTTAGGAAACCCCTGGCGTGTAAGCTTGTTCACTCCGGCGAGGGCTCTTATCGTCCGGCCGGAATCAACGCGCGCAAAGGACGTCATGCCCGACACGACCCGAGTCTACCTGGATTTTGAACGCCCCGTGGCGGAGCTCGAGTCCAAGATCAAGGACCTGGAGTCCTTGAGCGACGGCGGCGAGGTCAACGTCGCCGACGAGGTCAACAAGCTGCGCGAAAAAGCCGCCGACCAACTCAAGAACACGTACGAAAAACTCGACGCCTGGCAGAAGACCCAGGTCGCGCGGCATCCCGACCGGCCGCATTTTCGCGATTACCGCCACGCCTTGATCGACGAGTTCTCGGAACTTTGCGGCGACCGCCGCTTCGGCGACGATCGGGCGCTGCTGGGCGGACTCGGCGTGTTTCGCGGCCGGTCCGTCGTCGTGCTGGGTCACGAAAAGGGCCACGACACCGAAAGCCGCATCGAGCACAACTTCGGCATGGCGCGGCCGGAAGGCTACCGCAAGGCGATCCGGCTGATGGACCTGGCCGAACGATTCGGTTTGCCGGTGCTGACGTTCGTGGACACCGCCGGGGCCTACCCGGGAGTCGGCGCCGAAGAGCGCGGCCAGTCCGAGGCGATCGCGCGCTCGACGGAGCGCTGCCTGACGCTGCGGGTGCCGATCATCTCCGTGATCACCGGCGAGGGCGGATCCGGCGGCGCGGTCGCCATCGCCTCGGCCAACAGCGTGATCATGCTCGAGCATTCGATCTATTCGGTGATTTCGCCGGAGGGCTGCGCCTCGATTTTGTGGAGCGACACGGCGAAATCGAAAGACGCGGCGAACGCCATGCGCATCACCGCGCGCGACCTCGAGGCGCTGAAGATCGTCGACCGGGTCGTCGCCGAACCGCCCGGCGGGGCCCACCGGCACGCCGACTTGATGGTCGGCGAGGTCGGCGACGCGATTGAAAAGGCTTTGAAGAAACTCGAAAAGCTCGACGGCGACGCGCTCGTCGCCCAGCGCCGTGAACGTTTCCTGGCGATCGGCCGCGAGGGGCTGAACTAGGTCTAAAACGTCGCCGAGACGCCGACCGTCACCCAGCCCTTGGCTTTTTCGCCGAACACCGGACCGGCCGCGTTGAGGTCGCTGAAAAATGTCTCTTCGCTCGACACCGCGCCCCGCAATCCGACGAACGCTTCGACGCCGTGTGAAAAGCCCTGGATGAACTCCACCCCGGCTTCCGCGTACGCGTAGTCCATCAGCCGATCGGGCGCGACGTAGCCGCCGTCGAAGGTCAGCTGAAGGCCGCGCAGGCCTTGCAGTTCGTAGTAGCGGGCGAGACCGCCCTCGAGCGTCAGCGTTTCTCCTTCGACGTCGTAGTAGACGAACACCCGCGGGTCGAACGGCGCGTCGAACATGACGCCGACATGCGGTTCGACGCGGTCGTCCTGGCTCATGCCCGGCGGTTCGTCATGGAAGGCGAAGTAGGTGAGCCCGATTTCAAAGTCGATTTTCGAACCGCGGTCCTCGATGTGCGGCGACCAGGCGCCGTAGAATCGGGTTTCAAGCGGCGCGCCGTCGGCGTCGTCGCCGAAAGGCAGGGCGGCGAGAAAGCCGGCGTAGATCCCGTTGAGTTCGACCTCGCCGTTCAAAGTCGCCGTCAGGTCAGCCCGCTGGGCGCCCCGGAACACATAGGCTGTATCGGTCGCGGCGTAGACGTGCCGGGCGTAGGTGAATTGCGCCAGCGCTGGGGACGCGGCCGCGAGAGCGAACAACACGGCGGCGAAGATCGTGCGCGTCATTGCGGCCCTCACAGCACCCGAACGCGACGCTAAGCTGAGCCGCCCGCGGCGTCAAAGCGCCCGCTCAGACGCGCGCGGCGACCTCGCCGTGGCAGTGCTTGTATTTCTTGCCGGATCCGCACGGGCAGGCGGCGTTGCGGGGCACCCGGCCCCAGCTCTTGGGGTCGTTCGGGTCGTGGCCGGCGGCGACCCGCGACGTGGCCCCGCCCGCCGTCGGCGGCGCGTCCGGCGACAGCTCGTTGCGGCCGGTGCGCGGGTCGAGGTGGGTTTCGATGATTCGCTCCGGCGCCTTCGGCATCGGCGGCGGCTCGAGCTGAATGCGCAGGTTCATCAGCACCCGGGTCACGCTGGCCCGCAGATCCGACAGCAGACGCTCGAACAGAGAGAAGGCTTCGGTCTTGAATTCGTTCAACGGGTCGCGCTGCCCGTAGCCGCGCAAATGCACCACCGACCGCAAATGGTCGAGCGACTGCAGATGTTCGCGCCATTGGTTGTCGATGGTTTGCAGCAGAATCTGTTTTTCGACCCGGCGCATGACGTTGGCCGAGGCCGAGGCGGCTTTTTCGGCGTAGACCTTGTCGACGACGTCGACCAGGCGTTCGCGGATTTCCTCGTCGGCGATGCCTTCTTCCTCGGCCCAGTCCTGGATCGGCGGCTGGACCGCGAACAAGGCGTCGACGTCGGCGATCAAGTCGGCGACCCGCCACTGATCGGAATAGGCCTTCGCCGGAATGTGGCGGGCGACGATTTCCTCGACCAGTTCGTGGCGCATGTCCTTGATCACGTCAGAGACGTCTTCCGCGGTCATGAACTCGATGCGTTGTTCAAAAATCGCTTTGCGCTGATCGTTGATGACGTCGTCGAACTTCAAGAGGTTCTTGCGGATCTCGAAGTTGCGCTGCTCGACTTTTTTCTGCGAGGTCTCGAGCGCCTTGTTCATCCACGGGTGGACGATGGCTTCGCCTTCCTTAAGGCCGAGTCCGCGCATGATCGCGTCGAGTCGTTCGGCGGCGAAAATTCGCAGCAGGTCGTCTTCCAGCGAAATGTAGAATTTCGATCGCCCCGGGTCGCCTTGGCGGCCGGTCCGGCCGCGCAGCTGGTTGTCGATGCGCCGGCTTTCGTGGCGTTCCGAGGCGATCACGCACAAGCCGCCGGCTTCAATCGCCTTGCGTTTCTCCGTCGCCACATCGGCTTCGATTTCCTTGCGCTTGGCCTCGATGGCCTCGCCGGTCGGCTCGCGTTTGGCTTCGGTCTCCTCCGCGATCCAATCGACGACCCGCATGTCGACCGAGCCGCCGAGCTGAATGTCGGTGCCGCGGCCGGCCATGTTGGTGGCGAGAGTGACCGCGCCAGGCTTGCCGGCTTCGGCGATGATGCGGGCTTCTTGTTCGTGGTAGCGCGCGTTGAGCACCTTGTGCTTGATCTTCGCCTTCTTGAGGACTTCCGACAGGGACTCGGACTTTTCGATCGACACCGTGCCGACCAGGATCGGCTGTCCATTTTTGGCGGCGACCTTGATCTCGTCGAGGATCGCCTTGTTCTTTTCGTCGGCGGTCCGGTAGACCTCGTCGTCCTCGTCGATGCGCTGGATCGGCATGTTGGTCGGGATTTCGACCACCTCCAGCTTGTAGATGTCGTGGAATTCGGACGCTTCCGTCGACGCCGTGCCGGTCATGCCGGCGAGTTTGCCGTAGAGCCGGAAGTAGTTCTGGAACGTGATCGAGGCGAGGGTCACGTTCTCCGGCTGGATGGTGACGCCTTCTTTGGCTTCGATCGCCTGGTGGAGGCCTTCCGACAGGCGGCGGCCTTCCATCATCCGGCCGGTGAACTCGTCGATGAGCATCACGCCGTCGTCCTTGACGATGTAATCCTTGTCGCGGCGGAACAGCTTGTGCGCCCGCAGCGCCTGGTTGACGTGGTGGACGACCGAGACGTTGGCGATGTCGTAGAGGCTTTCGCCTTCGAGCAGCTCGCGCGCTTTCAGCAGTTGCTCGAGGTTTTCGTTGCCCTCCTCGGTGAGGGTCACCGAGCGCTGCTTTTCGTCGAGTTCGAAGTCGCCCTCGCCGACGTTTTGGATGATCTCATCGATCGTGCGGTAGAAGTCCGAACGGTCGTCCGTCGGCCCGGAGATGATCAGCGGCGTGCGGCTTTCGTCGATCAGGATCGAGTCGACCTCGTCGACGATCGCGAAGTTGTGGCCGCGCTGGCACATCTCTTCGAGCGAATACTTCATGTTGTCGCGCAGGTAGTCGAAGCCGAACTCGTTGTTGGTGCCGTAGGTGACGTCGCAGCCGTAGTTCAGCTTCCGCTCATGGTCGTTGAGGCCATGCACGATGCAGCCGACGGTGAGCCCGAGAGAGCGGTAGATGCGGCCCATCCACTCGGCGTCGCGGCTGGCGAGGTAGTCGTTGACCGTGACGACGTGGACGCCCTTGTTGGTCAGCGCGTTGAGGTAGACGGCGAGCGTCGCGACGAGGGTCTTGCCGTCGCCGGTCTTCATCTCCGCGATCGCGCCTTCGTGCAGCACCATGCCGCCGATCAGCTGCACGTCGTAGTGGCGCTGGCCGAGCGTCCGCTTGGCGGCTTCGCGAACCGTGGCGAACGCCTCTTCCAACAGGCTGTCGAGGGTGGCGCCGTCGGCGACGCGGTCCTTGAAGTCGACCGTGCGCGCGCGCAACTCCTCGTCCGTGAGAGCCTCGAGCTCAGGCTCCATCGCGTTGATGCGCTGGACGGCGGGCCAATACTTGCGAATCCGACGTTCGTTGGAGGATCCGAATACTTTCTGAGCGAGTTTGAGCATGTGCGCGGTTGGTCCGTGGTTTTCAGGCGCGCCGGGAGCCCCAGCGCGATCCGTTCCGCGTCGGCGCAGGCGCTGCTGCGCCTCGACAGAGGCGCGCCGCTGACTTAAGGACGGGGACTCACGCTGTCAACGCGCCCGGCGCCGCGCGCGACCGCCGACGTCAGCCAGGATTCGACCATGACTTCGTCTGTTCCGCCACGCTTCGGCTTCCGGTTCGCCTCCCTGATGTTGGTTGTTTTGGCCGCTGTTTCGGCCTGCGACGGGTCCGGCCAACGCGGCGGGGACGATCCTTTCGGTCCGGCCATCGTGCGGCTTGGCGACGCGGTCGCGTCGGAAGTCGGGGGAACCCCGATTTACGTCTCCGACGTGCGCCGCGAAGCTCTGGCCCAAGGTCTGGTCCGCCAAGGCGAAAATCTCAGCGCCTCAAGCCCGGTGTTCAGCCAGATTCTTGACGAATTGATCGATCAGCGGCTGTTGGCCCTGGAAGCGCGCCGCCTGGGTCTGCAAGACTCCGATGAAGCCCGCCGCCGCCTGTCGACGGCCGAAGAGCGCATCCTCGGCAACATCCTCTTGGAAACCATCGTCGACGGCGCCGTCACTGAGAACGAGCTGCGGCGGATCTACGACGAGCAAGTCAAGATCCAGGAACGCGACGACGAAGTCCGGGCCCGCTCGATCCTGGTCGAGACCGAAGAGGAAGCGCAGGAAATCGTCGGCCAGCTCGCCGGCGGCGCCGACTTCGCCCAGCTCGCCCTGGAGCGCTCGCTCGACACCTCGACCCGCTACGAGGGCGGGGACATGGGCTATTTCACCCCGGACATGGTCACCCCGCCGTTCGCCCGCGCCGCGTTCAACACGCCGATCGGCCGCATCGCCCGACCGTTCGAGACCGAATTCGGCTGGATCGTGCTGAAGGTCGAAGACCGGCGGGCCGAAGAGGCCGACACGTTTGAGGAAATGCGGCCGCGGATCGTGCGCTACCTGACGATGGAGGAGATCGCCGACACCCTCGACCACCTCAATTCGCCGGGCGCGGTCGTGCGCTACACCGGCAACGTCGAGGATCAGCCGATGCCGGCCGGCGCCGCCGTCGATCCCCTCGAAGGCATCGTTCCGGAAGAGGAAGACGACGGCGTCTCCGCCGCCCCGGGGGCGGCGCTCGAACCGGCGCTGGAAACGCCGCCGGCCGAGGACGGGTCGGACTCCGCTGCGGCGGACGGCGAGGCCGCGGACCCGAGCCGGTGAGCGGCGCGCGGACACGTTTTGCTAACCCTGTTCTTTACGCCGACGTTAACGCGCGTCGGCGACGATCCGGATAGCGCGGTGGCCCGGGTTCTGTTCGTGGCCGCTTGCGCGCTTGTGGATCGAGACGGACGCGTGCTTCTGACGCGGCGTCCGGAAGGGAAGGCGATGGCCGGCTTGTGGGAATTTCCCGGCGGCAAAGTCGAATCCGGCGAGACGCCGGAGGCGGCGGTGACGCGCGAGCTGCGCGAGGAACTCGGCGTCGAACCGTGCGCGCGCTGCCTCGAGCCGTTCGCGTTCGCGTCCGAACCCTACCCGGAATTTCACCTGTTCATGCCGCTCTACGTTTGTCGGCAGTGGGACGGGTTCGTCGATCCGAAAGAAGGTCAAGAGGTCGCTTGGGTGCGGCCTGAGCGGCTGTCGGATTTCGACATGCCGCCGGCGGACAAGCCGCTGGCGTCCCAGATCCGAGACCGCCTGCAGGGAGCGCGTCCATGAAGAAAATCATGCCCTTCGCGCGGCGATTCGCCGGCGACCGCAACGGCGCCACGGCGCTCGAATACGGGCTGATCGCGTCGCTCGTCGTGATCATCCTGCTGATCGGTCTCACCGCCGTCGGCAACAACACGGTCACCATGTGGGAAACCGTCGATACGGCGATCACCACCTAGACCGTCACCGGCGTCCGGGACCGGTTTTTTCGCCGGCCGAGCGCTCCGTGACGCCGAGGGCGTCGGCCAGCCGCGTCGCCGCCGCGCCGGGCTTCAGCGGCCGCGGTTGAGACTCGTGCGGCGCCCATCCGGTGAGAAAAATCATCTCGAACGTCGCCCGCACGCGCCCGTCCGGATCCGCGTGCCGTTGCGCGTACAGGGCGGCCGCCCGCGCCAACACCTCCCGGCGCAGAGCTGGCGACCGCTCCGCCAAGGCCGCGGTCTCGCCCAGCGCGCGCAGGTCGCGCAGCAGCGCAAACGGGTCGGCGTAGCGGACCGTCAACACGTCGGCGTCGGCCACGGGCAGGGCGAAGCCGGCGCGCTGCAGAAGTCCCGCGACGTCCGCCAGGTCGGCCGCCGGCGACACCCGCGCCGCCGCGCCGCCCGTCAGTTCCGCCTCCGCGTCAAGCAGGCAGCCGCGCAGTTCGGTCAGGGTGGCGCCGCCGAGCAGCGCGCCCAGGAACAAGCCGTCCGGCTTCAACACATGCCGGATCTGGATCAGGGCGCCCGGCAGATCGTTGGTCCAATGCAGCGACAAGGGCGCCAGAACCACGTCGAACGCGGCGTCCATGAAGGTTAGCCGTTCTTCGTCCGCGACGACCCGCGGTCCGGGCGTTCGCGCCAACGCGGCGGCGGACAAGTCGGCGCTGGCGAGCCAGGCGACTTTGTCGCCGGCCTCCGCGCTGGCGGCCCGCAGGCGTGCGAACGCGCCGCCGCCGCCGAGCTCGAGGCCGCGCGCGAATGAACGGTTGACGTCGCGCAACCGGTCGAGAAGCTCTTCGGCGGCGCGCGCCCGCAAGAAATGATCCGCGCCGGACCGTGCGGCGCGGTCGCGGCGGCGGCGCACCAGGGCGCGGTCGAAAACGAGAGGCGGCGAGGTCATGGCGGACGGTATGACCCGAACGGCGGAGCGGGTGAAGAGCTGGGCGGCGGCGGCGCGGCGGCTGACACTCGACGCCGTGTTCCCGCCGGTGTGCCCGATCACCGACGAACCGGTGGCCGCGCCGGGGCAGGTTTCGCCCGCGGCGTGGGCGAGCCTCGGCTTCGTCGACGAGCCGTGGTGCGTGCGTTGCGGCGCGCCGTTTCCGTTTTCTCCCGGCGGCGACACCGAGTGTGCGGCGTGCGTCGCGCGGCCGCCGTCGTTCGACCGGGCGCGGGCGGCGCTGGTCTACGATGAGGCGTCGAAAAAGCTGATCCTGGCGCTCAAGCACGGCGCCCGCACCGACGCGGTGGCGACCATGGCGGGTTGGCTGGCGCGGCTCGGCGCGGACGGGCTCGCGCGCGCCGACGCGCTCCTGCCGGTGCCGCTTCACCCGTCGCGGCTGCGCCAACGCCGCTTCAACCAGTCGACTCTGATCGCGCGCGCGCTCGCGGCGTCGGCCGGCGTGCCCGCCGACGCCGATGTTCTGTTCCGCCGCCGCCGCACCGGTTCGCAAGAGGGGCGCAGCGCCCGCGGCCGGGCGCGCAACGTCGCCGGGGCTTTCGCGGTGCGTCCCGCGGCGCGCGACCGAGTCGAAGGAAAGACCCTGATTCTGGTCGACGA
>JAJFFL010000056.1 GCA_021776705.1 Alphaproteobacteria bacterium | reverse complement strand
GTCACCGTCACCCTGGCGCCGATCGCCGACGGCGGCGGCGGCGAACGCTCGATCTCGACCGTCGCGTTCCGCACCGAACGCGACGCCGCCGGGCGTCTGCGGGTGTTCGCCGACCTGCCGTACCGCGAGCGACTGCGCCGCGACGGCGCGATCTCCGGCTTGCGGTTCGACGACCACCCGTTCCAGCCGGCGCTGCCGCGGCTGGCGGTGCAATTCGCCAACACCACCGCCGAAACCATCACCGTCAACGAGATCCAATTCGCGGTGGCGAAGGCGGAGCCGGATCGCGCCGCGTTGCCGGTGATGCGCGAGAAGCCGCACGACTATCGGCGGATCAAGACCGTCAACGAGGGCTGGGGCGGATTTGAAAACCCGCGCATCCGCGTCGACCTGTGGGGTCTGCCGGCGCAAGAGAACAGCCCCGGCTGGACGCGGCGCTGGCGCGGCGGCGTCATCCTGGCCGACCCGTGCGCCGCGCCGCGGCGGCCGATCGCGGTCGAGCCGTTCACGGTGGCGGGCGTCTTCGACGACGGCGGCGACGCGACGTTCGCCCTCGACGACCGGGTGCCCGACGCCTACGACGGCGCGCCGTTCGTGTGCGCGGTCGGGAAACTGACCTACGCCGACGCCGGAGTCGAAATGGCGCTGGCGTTCCGCACCCGGGTGTCGAACCATCGGCCGCGGGTCGAGGTCGCCGGGATCGCCCTGGGGTCGTTCGATCTGTTTCTCGACTCCGACCGCGCCGGCTACACGGCGGTGGTTCCGGTGCTGGTCGAAGTGCCGCCGGGCGAGACCGGCACCGCCGACGTCACGGTGTTCACCGACCGGACGTCGAGCTTCACGCTCACCCACGCGGTGCGCACGGCGTCCGGCGCGATCCTGCCCGGCGAGACGTTCGACCTGGAGATTTTCCGACCCCGGCGCGACCCGCGCGCTTACATGTCGACGGCGGACCTCGACGAGATGACCGCCGACTAGGCGGCTTCGCCCTGCAGCCGCTTCTTGGCTTTTTCCGGCCCGATGAGAACGAACAACTTGTCCATCTCGGGTCCGCGCGGGCGGCCGGTGAGCGCCAGGCGCAGCGGCATGAAAAGGTTCTTGCCCTTGGCTCCGGTTTTTTCCTTCACCGCGTCGGTGAAGACGGTCCAACTCTCGGCCGTGTAGGGCCCGTCGGGCACCGAGTCGGCGGCCGCGGCGGCGAACGCCGCGTCCACGCTCACCGGGTCGACCGGTCCCGACACGACTTTCCACCACGACGCCGCGTCGCCCAGCGTCTCGACGTTGGCGCGGGCGACGTCCCAGAAGTCGGCGCCGCCGTCGACGCCGAGCGCCGCCAGCCGGTCGGCGACGCGCTCATACGGCGTTTCGTGCAGCAGCTGGGCGTTGAGGCGTTTGAGTTCGGCTTCGTCGAAACGCGCCGGCGCGCGGCCGATCTTGGCGAAGTCGAATTCGTCGGCGAGCCGCGCCATGTCGGCGCGGACTTCGACCGAGTCCGACGTGCCGATCTTGGCGAGCAAGGACGACAGGGCCAACGGCTCGATGCCGGCGGCGCGAAACTCCGCCAGCGCCAGCGACCCGAAACGCTTGGACAGTTTTTCACCGTCGGCGCCGACGAGAAGCGGCGTGTGCGCGAACAACGGCGGTCGGCCGCCGAGCGCGGTGTAGATTTCGATCTGGGCCCCGGAGTTGGTGACGTGGTCCTCGCCGCGCACAACGTGGGTGATCGCCAAGTCGAGGTCGTCGACCACCGACGGCAGCGTGTAAAGGTAGGAGCCGTCCTCGCGGACCAGGATCGGGTCGGAGATCGATCCGGTGTCGATGTGCGACGCGCCGCGCACCTGGTCGGTCCATTCGACCGTCGTGTGCGAGAGCTTGAAGCGCCAATGCGGCTTGCGGCCCGCGGCGTCGAACTTCGCCTTGTCGGCGTCGGTGAGCGTCAGGGCGGCGCGGTCGTAGACCGGCGGCTGGCCCTGAGCGCGTTGGATCTTGCGCTTGCGGTCGAGCTCGTCCTCGGTCTCGTAGCAGGGGTAGAGGAGCCCCGCGGCTTTGAGCTTTGCCGCCGCCGCGTCGTAGAGCTTGAACCGATCCGACTGCTTGACCTTGGCGTCGATCCGAAAGCCGAGCCAGGCGAGATCGGCCTCGATCGCCGTCTCGAATTCCTTCTTCGAACGCTCGAGATCGGTGTCGTCGACGCGCAGCACGAAGGTCCCGCCCTGCTTGAGGACGAGCAGCTGATTGATCAGCGCCGTGCGGGCGTTGCCGACGTGAAGCAACCCTGTGGGGCTCGGCGCGAAGCGGACGGTGACGGGCATGGGTCAGAGACTTTCGTTCGGAGGCGCGAGTCAGCGCATTCCGCGGGCGGGGTCAAGCGGGGGGATGGGATTCCCGGCGCCTGTGCTTCGAGACGCCGCGTCGCGGCTCCTCAGCATGAAGGAGGTTGGGGGCTCCGCGGACCGGGTCCCGCCGGTCTCGCCGGCCCCTCATCCTGAGGAGCGGGCCGCAAAGTCCGCGTCTCGAAGGTCAGGCGCCGCGCGCGCAGCCCCTACTGCCGCCCCGTCGCCTTGATCACCTCTTCGCACACGTACTCCGCCTGCGCGTCGGTGAGATAGCCGTGCATCGGCAGCGAGACGACGCGGTCGGCGAGCGACTCGCAGACCGGCAAGCCGGTCGGCGGGGCGAATTGCTTGAAGGCGCCCATCTTGTGCAGCGGTTGCTTGTAGTAGATCACGCTCGGCACGCCGGCCTGTTTCAATTCGGCCATGACGCGCTCGCGCTCCTCGACCACGACCGTGAACAGGCCGTAGCCGCTCTCCTGGCCCGGGCGCGGCGCGTGCAGGCCGACGTTGGCCTCCTTCAGACGTTGTTCGTAGATCGCCGCGACCCGCTTCCGGTTGGCGAGCTCGTCTTCGAAGATCGTCAGCTTTTCAAGCACCACCGCGCACTGCATCGAGTCGAGGCGGCCGTTGATGCCGACGCGCACCGACTCCTGGCGGTTGTTGTCGGTGCCGTGCCACCGGATCGAGCGCATGGCGTCGCCGAGGCTGGCGTCCTGCATGAAGATCGCGCCGCCGTCGCCGTAGCAGCCGAGCGCCTTGGCCGGGTAGAAGCTGGTCGCCGTCACCGCGGCGGTGTTGCCGACCCATTTGCCGTCGAGCTTGCCGCCGAAGCTTTGCGCGGAGTCCGCCAGCACCTTCATGCCGTGCTTGGTGGCGATCTTCTCGATCGCGACGACATCGGCGGGCAACCCGAACAGGTCGACCGGGATCACCGCCTTCGGCGTCAGGCGGCCGTTCGCCTGCACCCGGGCGATGGCGCGCTCAAGGTCGTCGGGGTCAAGGTTGAACGTGTTCGGCTTCACGTCGACGAACACCGGCTCGGCGCGCGCCAGCATCACCGAGTTGGCGGTGGCGTTGTAGGTGAAGGCGGGAATGAACACGGCGTCGCCGTCGGACACGCCGAGCGCCATCAGCGCCATCACC
>JAJFFL010000055.1 GCA_021776705.1 Alphaproteobacteria bacterium | reverse complement strand
ACTCGCGGCGCCGCGACAAGGCGAAGCGAATGAGGATCGCGAGGCCGTAGGCGACGCCGACGATCGCCAGGGCGATGAGCACCAGCGCGCCGGCGTTGCCGCCGCCGGAGCGGCGGTTGCGGCTGGTCCGAGGCATGTTGTTCCGCGTCATGCCCCGAAAGAGTATTTCGCCGACGAAAGAGATGATGCCGACGAAAACGGCGGCGATCACCAGCAAGCGAACGTCCCGATTGCGAATGTGGGTCAATTCGTGCGCCAGGACCGCTTCGACTTCTGACGGGTCGAGGGCGTCGAGCAAGCCGCGCGTGACCGTGATCGTGTGCGTGCGCTCGCTAAGGCCGCTCGCAAACGCGTTCATCGCCGGATGCGGAATGATCTTCAGATGCGGCGTCGGCAAGCCGCGCGAGATGCAGAGGTTTTCCAAAAGGTTGTAGAGTTCGGGGGCGTCCGTGCGCTCCAACTTCCGGGCTCCGACCGCGAGGTCGATCATGGTTTGATGGCCGACGTAGGCGACCGCAAACCAGCCGCCCGCGACGGCGAATGCCCCGACGGCCGCCGCCGGCATGGCTGCGGCCGCGTTGGCGAGTCCGGCGCCGATGCCGGCTTCGTTGACGCCGGCCTGCCAAAAAAGCAGCAGCGCATAGGTCAGGCCGAGCAACAAGATCGGAAACCCGGCGAGCAACAAAACGCTTTTCAGGTTGTTGTTCCAGATGTGGGTCTTGAGGCCGAACGCGCCCATGCGCGTTCCGGCCGCTTAGCTGAAGCTGACTTTGGGCGCGGCTTCGACGGCGGCGCGGTCCGCCACCTCGAAGAACTCGCGGTGTTCAAAGCCGAATTGCTTGGCGAACAACGCCGCCGGAAACTGCTCCTGAGCGGTGTTGTACTCGGCGACCGCGTTGTTGAAGAAGCGCCGCGCGGCGGCGATCTTGTTTTCGATGTCGGCGAGCTCGGTTTGAAGCTGCAGGAAGTTTGTGTTCGCCTTGAGGTCCGGATAGGCCTCGGCCAAAGCGAAGATCTGGCGCAAGGCGCCCGTCAGCATGTTTTCGGCTTGCGCTTGATCCTTGACGTCTCCAGCCGCGACCGCCGCGTTGCGCGCCTTCACCACCGCGTCGAGCGTGTCCTTCTCGTGACTGGCGTAGCCCTTCACGGTCTCGACCAGGTTCGGCACCAGATCGTGGCGTTGCTTGAGCTGAACGTCGATGTCGCCCCAGGCTTGGTTCGTGGTCTGCCGCAGCGCCACGAGCCGGTTGTAGATGACGACGAGGATCACCGCCAAAACGACGATGAGACCCAAAATCACGAGGCCGAACGACATGGCGCGCTCCTGAACCAATTTCGAGGAGACCTAAGCGATTTCGCTTCCGCCGTCGAGCCTGCGTCGCTCTATCCGCGCGCCGCCGGCCGCAGCAGGCCGGAACGAGGGAATCCGCGCGGCGCCAGTTTGCCAGCCTGGGCGCGTTTGCCGAGCCAGTCCTCCCATTCCGGGCAGGACACGTTGCGGCCGCCGGAGTCGAGCCAGCCGAAACCGTCGGCCGCGTCGAACGCCGCCACGTCGGCCAATTCGGCTCCGCGGTAGGTTTGCAGCTTGACGCCTTTGCCTCGGGTCATTTCCGGCAGTTCAGAAAGCGGAAAAATGAGAAGTTTCTTGTTGTCGCCGACGACCGCGACATGATCGCCTTGCGCGAGCACGCAGCGCGCCGCTTCTTCTCCAGAGTTGAGGTTGAGCACCTGCTTGCCGGCGCGCTTCAACGCCACAAGGTCATTCTCAGGGGTCAGAAAGCCGCGCCCCTCGCGCGACGCGACGAGAAACGCGCGATCGCCCTCAAACCGGAACAGGGCGATCGGTTCATGATCTTCGGCGAGATCAATTTGAAGCCGCACCGGTTCCCCGTGGCCGCGACCGCCCGGCAGCTTGTCGCCCGCAAGCGTGTAGCAGCGGCCGTCCGTCGCGAAGATGAGGATCTTGTCCGTCGTCTCGGCCGGCACAACGAATGCGGCGCTGTCGCCTTCTTTGAACTTGATCTCGGCGACGTCCTCGACTCGGCCCCGCAAGGCGCGGATCCAACCTTTCTTGGACAGCACGACCGTAATCGGCTCGCGCGCCACAAGAGCTTCCACGGCGACCGGCCCTCCCGCTGGCGCGTCGCCGAACGCAGACCGCCGGCGCCCGAGTTCCGTGTCCGGCCCCACCAAGGCGCGGGTCGCTGCAATTTCATCACGGACGACGCCCCATTGCGCCTTGTCGTCCTTCAGCAGCTTCTTCAGGTCTTTTTGCTCTTTCTGCAGCGCCTTCTCCTCGGCGCGGATTTCGATTTCTTCCAGTTTGCGCAACGACCGCAGACGCATGTTGAGGATGGCTTCCGCTTGCCGTTCGATCAGCTTGAAACGCTTGATCAGCCGCGGCTTCGGCTCGTCCTCTTCGCGGATGATGCGGATGACCTCGTCAAGGTTGAGGTAGGCGACGAGATAGCCGCCAAGCACTTCGAGCCGAACGGCGATTTTCTCGAGCCGGCGCCGGGTTCGGCGCATAAGCCCGTCCCGGCGGTGATCGAGAAACGCCTGCAGCGTTTCATTGAGATTCATCACCCGCGGCGTGCGGCCCTCATCGAGGACGTTCAAGTTGAGTGAGAAACGGGTCTCGAGGTCGCATTGACGGAACAGGGATTCCATCAGCATTTCCGGCTCGACGGTCCGGCTTTTGGGTTCCAAGACAATTCGCACGTCTTCCGCGGATTCATCGCGCACATCGCCCAAGAGCGGGGCCTTTCGGGCGTCGATCAGTTCCGCGATCCGCTCAATCAATTTCGACTTTTGCACCTGATACGGAATCTCGGTGACGACGACGACGTAGGCGCCGCGCTCCTGCTTTTCGAGATCCCACTTGGCCCGCACCCGGAAGCCGCCGCGTCCCGAGGCGTAGGCGTCGCGAATGGACGTCGGCGACTCGACGACGATCCCGCCGGTCGGAAAATCCGGCCCGGGGACGATCTCCAGCAGATCGGCGATCGTGGCCTTGGGATTGCGCACCAAAAGATCGGCGGCGTCGAGCAATTCAGCGGCGTTGTGCGGCGGCACCGAGGTCGCCATGCCGACCGCAATGCCGGTGGAGCCGTTGGCCAAGAGGTTGGGAAACGCCGCCGGCAAGACCACCGGTTCGTGTTCGCTGCCGTCGTAGTTGGGGCGAAAATCGACCGCGTCTTGGTCGATGCCGGCGAGCAGCGCTTCGGCCGCCGGCGTGAGTCGCGCTTCGGTGTAGCGCATGGCCGCCGCGCCGTCGCCGTCGATGTTGCCGAAATTGCCCTGCCCGTCGACCAACGGGTAGCGCTGAGCAAAATTTTGAGAGAGCCGCACAAGGGCGTCGTAGATCGCCTGGTCGCCGTGCGGGTGCAGGTTTCCCATCACTTCGCCGACGATCTTCGCGCACTTCTTGAAACCGCTCTCGGGATTCAGCTTCAATTCGCGCATGGCGTAGAGGATGCGCCGTTGAACCGGTTTCAAGCCGTCGCGCGCGTCCGGCAGCGCGCGCTGCGTGATCGTCGACAGCGCGTAGGCAAGGTAGCGGCGCGCGAGGGCCTCATCGACGGGCTCGTCGACGATGCGGCCGGGCTCGGGAGGCGGCGCAAGATCACCCATCGGTCACGTCCATGCGATTGCGAATCGAGACCCCAGTATAGGGATCAGAGTCGGCCCTGCGTCTCCAGCCGTTCGATCAGCCGTGTCCGTGCTTCCGGCAGCTTGCGGTCGGCGGGCCACAGAATGCGGCGTTCGATGAACCATCCGGTCAATGTGAAGCCGTCGCGCACGTCGCCGGCCGCCACGCCGGTCTGGGTCCCTAGTAGAAATGGAGGCAATTTCAGCACTTTGTCGAGATAGGGAGCGGCCGCCTCGCGACTCACGGAGCGGCCGGATTTCGGGCTCACGTGGGTGAGATCGTCCGGTTCGCCGGTGACCGCGCACCGCGTCAGGTCCAATCCATACCCCAGGTCGGCGAGCAGACCGGCCTCCCAGCGAACCAGCAGAGCCGGCCACAAATCTGTGGATTCCATGCCGGCGAGCAGAGCTTCCAGGCCGTAGTAGACGGCCGCGTGGGGTTCCCGTTCGGGAAGCGCGATCGACGCCAGCGCGCAGGCCGCGCGTACCCCGTCCAAGGCGGCCGCATCGTCCATCAACCGGCCGGCCCGGAGTTCGTCCGCCTCAACGGACAGCGAGCCGAGCTGATCCGCGATCCGAGCTTTCCAGCGTGCCCGAAGACGATTGCCTGGCTGCAACAAGGGTCGCATCCGGCGCGAGGCGCCGCCGTGAACGAGGCCGGCGTGCCGACCCTGCGTCTCGGTCATCAATTCGACCACCGCGCCGGTTTCGCCGAACGGCCGAACGGCGACCACTACGCCGGTGTCTGTCCACTCCATCATGGCGAGATGGATATCAGACGTCGAAGTCGAGGCCGATGGCGGAAAAGCGGTGACGGTCGTCCATCCATCCCTCACGAACCTTTACATGAAGAAACAGATGGATACGCCGATCGAAGGCCGTCTCCATTTCGATCCGAGCCGCTTGACCGATCGCCTTGATCGCCTGCCCGCCCTTTCCGAGCGCGATTTTTCGCTGGCTTTGCCGGGCCACGAAGAGGGTTTGATCGACGCGCGCCGACCCGTCTTTGCGTTCCTCCCAAGCGTCGGTCTCCACCGTCGTCGAGTAGGGCAATTCGTCGTGCAGCCGCAGGATGACCTTTTCGCGCGTGATCTCGGCGGCCAAGAGGCGCTGCGGCAGATCCGCCATCTGATCTTCCGGGTAGAGCCAGTGCCCTGGCGGCATGCGCCGGCACAGCGCGTCGGCGAGATCGTTCACGCCGTCGCCGTTCTCCGCTGAGATCAGAAAAATTTCGTCGTAAACGCCGGCGGCGTCGTGTTCAGCGACCAGCGCCAAAAGCGCGTCGCGACGCACGGCGTCGATCTTGTTGAGAGCGAGAAGCCGCGGCTTTGCGATCGATCTGAGCCCGTCCGTCACGCGTTCTGCGTCTTCGACGGCGCGGCGGTCGCCGGCTTTCGCTTGTCGGGCCTTGACGTGAACCTCGGCGGCGGCGTCGACCAAATGAAGGATGGCGTCCGCGTCTTCGGCCCCGCTCCAGGCGGCACGGACCATGGCCCGATCGAGACGGCGGCGCGGCGCGAAAATTCCCGGTGTGTCCACCAGCACGAGTTGGGTGGGGCCGCGCACCACGACGCCGCGAACTTGAAACCGCGTCGTCTGAACCTTGTGGGTGACGATGGCGACCTTGCCGCCGACGATCCGGTTCACAAGTGTCGACTTGCCGGCGTTGGGCGCGCCGATGACGGCGACAAAACCCGCGCGTGTCGGCTCAGCCATTCAATCCCTCACGCAAGAGCAGCGCCCGGGCGGCGGCCCGTTCGGCGTCTCGACGCGAACCGCCGCGTCCCTGCGCCGGCGGCAGTTCGCCGACCGTGACTTCGACCTCGAACCGCGGGTCATGATCCGGACCATCGCGCTCGACAACCTTATATTCGGGCGTTTCCTTGTACCGCGCCAGCGCCCACTCTTGCAGGCGCGACTTGGGATCCTTCGGTTTTTTGGACAGGCCTTCCAACTCCTGCTCCCAAAACCGGTCGATGAACGCTTCCGCCGCCTCGAGACCCCGGTCGATGTAGATCGCTGCGATCAGCGCTTCGCAGGCGTCGCCCAAGATCGAGGGTTTTTCACGCCCGCCGCTTTGCGATTCGGACTTCGACATTCTGAGCGCCGCGCCCAGGTCGATCGCCCGCGCCACCCGCGCGCAGGTCTCCTTGCGCACCATCGCGTTAAAACGCGGAGCCAAGCCGCCTTCGTCAAGGTCTTCAAAAGAATCGAACAATCGGCGCGCGATGACGAGGCCCAGAACGCGGTCGCCGACGAACTCGAGCCGTTCGTTGTTGCGCACGCCCGGCCGCCCGTCTCCGTAGCTGGCGTGGGTCAAGGCGCGGATCAGCAGGTCTCGATCCTGGAGCCGCACGCCGATGCGCTCTTCCAGCGTGTCGTAGCTGTCGCGGCTCATACCCCGCAAGCGATGACGCGAAAGGTTCGGTCGCCGCGCAGCTTGAGCCAGGTGCGCGGGTCGAACAGCCGGAAGTCTTCTTTGAACGAGACAAGAACGAACTGCGCCCGACCGACCACATCTTCGATCGGGACGTAGCCGACCCGTCCGATCCAGCGACTGTCGACGGAGGCGTCGCGGTTGTCGCCCATGACGAAGTAGCCGCCGTCCGGCACCTCGTATTCATAGGTGTCGTCCCAGCCCGTGGTCGTGCCGTCGGCGTAGGTGTAGTGCTGGGTCACGTAAGACTTGCCGCTAGGCAAGGTCTCGCGAAAGCGATGAATTTCAACCGGGCGGCCTTCTTCGTCGACGCCGGCGAAAACGCCGAGCGGCTCTCGGGCGGCAGGTTCTCCGTTCACATGAAGGGCGCCGCCGATCATCTGAACGCGGTCGCCCGGAAGGCCGACGACGCGCTTGATGTAGTCCTTGCCGCCGTCGAGGCGGTTCTTGAAAACCACAACGTCGCCGCGGCGCGGCGCGCCGGCCGGAAAACGTCCATGAATGAAGGGCAAGGGAATCGGCGAGGCCGACACGCGGCTGTAGCCGTACGCGTACTTGGCCGTGAAGACATAGTCCCCGGTCAACAACGTGGGCGCCATGGAGGACGACGGAATGTGGAACGGTTCGAACAACAACGCTCGCAAAGCGAACGCAATCGCCAACGCAATCACGACAATACGCAGATTGTCGACCAAGACGCCGAAGACGTTGTCGTCTTCCGCATCCGCTTTTTCAGAAGGTCCGCCTTCGCGGCCGTGTTCGATTTCGGCCATCGGCCAAACGCCCCTGCCCACTACTCGACGGTGATCATGACGAAGGCCTGCGCCAGCGGGAATTCGTCCGTGATCGTGAGATGCAACCTAACGGCCTTGCCATCCGGGGTCATCTCCTGCAAGCGACGGGCCGCCCCGCCGGCCAGCGCAATCGTCGGCTGACCCGTCGGCAGATTAACCACGCCGATATCGCGCCACGCCACCCCGCGTCGCGGCACGCCCGTGCCGAGGGCTTTGGCGCAAGCCTCTTTAGCGGCGAAGCGTTTGGCGTAGCTCGCCGCCCGCATCCGGCGGCGGTCCGACTTGGCCCGCTCGACATCTGTGAACACGCGATGCGTGAATCGCTCGCCGAAACGCTCTAGGGTTTTCTCCATCCGCCGAATGTCGGCGATGTCGACGCCGATCCCGAGAATCATGGCGCGACTCCGGTCGGCGCGAGGTTCCGCGCCGCGTCCATACGGCGCCGCATTTCCCGAACCGCGACCTCGAGGCCGGTGAATATGGCTTCGCCGACCAGGTAGTGGCCGATGTTGAGCTCCGCCAATTCGGGGATGGCCGCGACCGGTCCCACGGTGTCGAAGGTCAATCCGTGCCCGGCGTGCGGCTCAAGCCCGAGGGCGGCCGCGTAGGCGGCGCTTGCCCGCAGCGCCTCAAGCTCCCGCTCAAGTTTCGCCTTCTCGCCGGCCGCCGCCGCCTCGCAATAGGCGCCCGTGTGCAGCTCCACGACCGGCGCGCCAAGCGATTTGGCGGCGTCGATTTGCTTGGCGTCCGGCTCGATGAACAACGAAACGCGAATCCCGGCTTCTCCGAGGCGGCGCACGATCCAGGCGATTTCATTGTGCAAACCGGCGGCGTCGAGGCCGCCTTCCGTGGTGCGTTCCTGCCGCCGTTCCGGCACCAGGCAAGCGGCGTGCGGCTGGTGACGCAACGCGATCGCCAGCATGTCCTCGGTCGCCGCCATCTCCATGTTGAGCGGGAGACTGACCGCACCGGCGATCGCCGCAAGGTCTTCGTCGCGAATGTGGCGGCGGTCCTCTCGAAGATGGAAGGTCACCCCGTCCGCACCGGCGGCCGCCGCGATGCGGGCCGCGCGCGCCGGGTCGGGATGGTCGCCGCCGCGGGCGTTCCGGATCGTCGCGACGTGATCGATGTTGACGCCGAGACGCAGGCGGCCGGTCATGAATGCAGATGCCGGCTGCCCGGTCGCTCCGGCGGCAGCTTGGCGAGGTCCGGCGGCAGCTGATCCGGCGGATAGGTTGGAAAATCGACCCGCGCCAGGGCGATCAGCGGCGCGCCCAGATCCGCCGTTCCGTTCGATCGATCGACCAGACACGCGCCGGCGACGATTTCTCCTCCGGCGCCTCGAATCGATGCGGCGCACTCACGCGATGAGAGACCGGTGGTGACGATGTCTTCGACAAGAACGACCCGTGCTCCCGGCGACAGCGAAAAGCCCCGGCGAAGTCGAAAGACGCCGTCTTCTCGTTCGGCGTAGTACGCGGGCACTCGCAAATGTCGGGCGGTTTCATAACCGGGAATGATTCCGCCGATGGCCGGCGACACGACGACGTCGACGCCGCCGGGAACTTCGTCGAGAACCTTTTGAGCCAGCGCCCGGCACAACCTTTCCGTCCGATCCGGTTGCGCGAACACCAGGGCTTTTTGGAGAAAAACGGGACTGTGCAGACCCGACGACAAGATGAAGTGGCCCTCAAGCAGCGCTCCGGCGGCGCGGAATTCGTCCAGCACGTCATCAGTGTTCACGAGTCCGGCTCCTCCAGGTCGCCGGCCCGCGCCCGGTCGGCGGCGACGACCGACGCGCAGGCCCGCATCGCGGCGACGATATGGGAGAGGTGGCGGGCGTCCAAGACCTCGACGTCGAACGCCATGTCGAAAAAGTCGTGCGCTCGACGCACGATCCGGACCCCGGTGATGTTGCCGTTCGAGCGGCCGACCGCGCCCGCGATCTCCGCCAACGCCCCTGGCGTATGGTCCACTGTGGCGATCACGCGGCCGACGCCGACCGAACGCTCATTGGCCTCAGCCGTCCATCCAAGGTCGAGCCAACGCTCTTGTTCGCTTTCAAAGGCGCCGAGTTTTTCGCAATCGATGGCGTGAACGTCGACCCCCTTCTCAGGTTGCAAGATGCCGACGATCCGGTCGCCCGGCAGCGGCGAGCAGCACGACCCGAAATGAAGCGTCACGCCGGCGGTGAGGCCCCGCCCGCGTACAAACAATCGCGCCTTGTCGTCGGAAATCAGATCGCGCGACGAAGGGTCGATCGCGGTGGACGCTTTTCGCCCCGGAAACATCGCGTCGACGAAGTCAGATCCCGTAATTCGTCCCCGGCCGAGTTCGGCGAACAGGTCGTCTTCATGCGCGAAGTCGAGTCGCTTGAGCGTGTCTTTGAGGTGGGCATGAGCCAAATCAAGGCCTTCGCGTCGCATGGCGTGCTCGGCGATGGCGCGGCCGATGCGCGCGAACTCGTCGTTCTGAGACCGCCGAATCAACCGCCGGATGGCTGATCGTGCGCGCCCGGTGACGGCGATGTCCTCCCACCCTGGAGGCGGGGCCGGCGTGCCCGAGCGAATGATCTCGACCACGTCGCCGTTTTGCAGGCGCGTCCGGAGGGGTCTTTGACGCCCGTGAATCTTCGCACCGACGCAGGTGTCGCCGACATCCGTGTGCACCGCGTAGGCGAAGTCCAACGGCGTCGCGCCGGAGGGCAGCGCGATCACTTCTCCCTTCGGCGTAAAGGTGAACACCTGATCGGTGAACATCTCCAATTTGGCGTTCTCGAGGAATTCATCGGGATCGCCGCCGTGTTCCAAGATCTCGACCAACGGCCGCAGGCGATCGAGCGGATTGCCGCCGACGTCGCGCATTTCTTCGGCGTCGAAGCCGTAGTTTTTGTCTTTGTACTTCCAATGCGCGGCGACGCCGTCCTCAGCGATGCGATCCATCACATCAGTTCGGATCTGAAGTTCGACCCGCCGATTGTCCGGCCCGACGATGGTGGTGTGAATCGATCTGTAGTTGTTGGGCTTGGGCGTCGAAATAAAATCCTTGAACCGTTCCGGCACGCACCGCCAAGTCTGGTGGATGACGCCCATCGCACGGTAGCATTCGTCCGGCGACTGCAAGATGACGCGAAATCCGTAGATGTCGGCGAGATCGTCGAACTCGATGCCGCGACGCTCCAACTTGCGCCAAATCGAATAGGCGCGCTTTTCGCGGCCGTAGATCCGCGTGTCGAGCCCGGCGTCTTGCAACCGCCGCGTCAACTCTTGCGACACCTCCGCGACCGCGCCGCTGCGCTCTTCACGCGTTGCGGCGAGCCGCCGGTTGATTGATTCGTAGGCCGCTGGATTGACCCAACGAAACGACAGGTCTTCCAATTCACCGCAGATGCTCTGCACGCCGATACGGCGCGCCAAAGGCGCATAGATTTCGAGCGTCTCTCGCGCCACGGCTTCGCGTTTTTCCGATTTCGGCACGTGCTCCAGCGTCTGCATGTTGTGAAGCCGGTCGGCCAGCTTCACCAACAGCACGCGCACGTCCTTGGAGATCGCGAGCACGAACTTCTGCAGGTTTTCGGCTTGCTTTGAACTGCCGCGCGCCCGCGACACCTGAGTCAGCTTGGTTACCCCGTCGACCAACCCGGCGACGTTGTCGCCGAACTCGTTCTCCACGGCCTCGAGTTTCAACTTGGTGTCTTCGACGGTGTCGTGAAGGATTGCGGTGACGATGGTGTCGACGTCGAGATGCAACCCGATTAAGATTTCCGCGACCGCGATCGGGTGCGTGATGTACGGCGCGCCGGAATGCCGCGTTTGTCCCTTGTGGCGGCGCGCGGCGCGCAGGTACGCGGACGTGATCTTGGCGCCGTCTGCGTCTGGATCGTAGGCGCGAATGCGCGCGATGAGCTGTTCCGGAGACGCCGCGCCGGCCGCGACGGCCTCGGCAAGATCAGGATCGACCGCTTTCGCGGTTTGGGCCGGCTGGATGTCAGAAGCGGCCGTCAGCCCCTCCATCGCGATCGCTTTGAAGGGCCTTGAGCATGTCGTGTTCGCTAACCGGACCGGTTTCGCGCTGATCGGCGATCGCGGCGCGCTCCGCGTCGTCCTCCGCCTCCTCCTGGGGAATGACCCGCTGCAAGCCGGAGATCATGCTTTCCGTGAGACCGGTCTCCTTGACCTTCTCATCAGCGATTTCGCGCAACGCGACGACCGGATTCTTGTCGTTGTCACGATCAATCAAAAGCTCCGATCCAGCGGAAATGTTGCGCGCTCGGTGAGCGGCCAGCAGGACCAGGCTGAAACGATTTTGAATTTTCTCAATGCAGTCTTCGACCGTGACACGGGCCATGCAGATCTCCCTAGGCGAACACCTTGTATAGGCATTCTAATTCGCCACTTCAACGGTCCTTTTCGCAGTGCAGCGAAACCATCCTCTCCACACCCGAAAAAGCTGCATTCGGCAAGGATTCGAGGAGGTCGCCGACCGACCGCCCGCTGACCGGATCCCGCCACAAGGGCGCGACGTCGCGCAACGGCAGCAGAACGAACGCCCGTTCGACGGCTCGAGGGTGCGGCAGCCGAGCGCCCGGACCCGGCTCCCGCCGTCCCGCCAGGTCGATCAAATCGAGGTCGAGAGTTCGCGGCGCGTTCTCCCGGCGTCGCTCGCGGCCAAGCCGGCGTTCCAGATCGTGCAACCACGCCAGAACATCGTCCGGGGACTGCCTCACTGCGGTCAAACGCACGCAGGCGTTGACGAACGGCGGATCCGCCGGGTCCGGCCATGCCGGCGTTCGCCACAACCCAGAGCTCGCCGTCAGCCGCCACTCTTTCTCAATTTCTGAAACGGCCCGGGCCAAAGTCTCTTGCGGGGACTCGCCGTCTAGGGGCAGGTTCGCGCCCATCGCGACGATGGCTTCATCGGCAGCGAGCCCCGGCCCGGCGCTATTTTCCACGCCCGCGCCTTTCACATGACGGATCTTCGAGGCTCATGACCTTTTATCCCACGGAACGTATCGGACTGTTCATCGACGGCGCCAACTTCTATTCGGCCGCCAAGGCGCTCGAAATCGACGTCGACTACAAGAAACTCTTGGACGAATTTCGAAAACGAGGTCGGTTGATACGGGCGCTCTACTACACCGCCTTGATTGAAGACGGCGACAAGTTCTCGCCGATCCGCCCGCTGATCGATTGGCTCGATTACAACGGCTATTCGAT
>JAJFFL010000054.1 GCA_021776705.1 Alphaproteobacteria bacterium | reverse complement strand
CGCCGACGCCAAGAAGCTCGTCGCCGACGTCGCCGGCAAGCCCATCGACGCCCATGTCGCGGCGCTGACCGCGCGGCGCATCGCCGAACGCCGCGCCAGCGCCGAAGGCAAGGAGGGCCTCGCCGCCTTCCTTGAAAAGCGCAAGCCAAGCTGGGCGGAGTGAGCGGGTGTTCGCGACCCTTCTGATCGCCAACCGCGGCGAGATCGCGCGCCGGATCATCCGCACCGCGCGGCGCCTCGGGATCGAAACGGTCGCGGTCTATTCCGACGCCGACGCGGACGCCTGGCACGTCCGCGAAGCCGACGCGGCCGTGCGCCTCGGGCCGGCGGCGGCGGGCGAAAGCTACCTCAAGTCCGCCGCCATTCTCGCCGCGGCGAAAGACACCGGCGCGGACGCGATCCACCCCGGGTACGGGTTCTTGTCCGAGAACGCGGGCTTCGCCGACGCCTGCGCCAAAGCGGGCGTGACTTTCGTCGGCCCGCCGGCCGCGGCGATCCGCGCCATGGGCCGCAAGGACGAAGCCAAGACGATCATGGCCAAGGCCGGCGTGCCTGTGACGCCCGGCCACCAGGGCGACGACCAGTCCGCGGCGACGCTGAAAGCCGCGGCCGCGGACGTCGGCTACCCGGTGCTGATCAAGGCCGTCGCCGGTGGCGGCGGCAAGGGCATGCGCAAGGTCGATAAGGCCGCCGACTTCGACGCCGCGCTCGAGAGCGCCAAACGCGAAGCGGTCAACGCGTTCGGCGACGACCGCGTGCTGATCGAGAAGTTCATCACCGGGCCGCGCCACATCGAGGTGCAGGTGTTCGGCGACACCCACGGCGGCGCGGTGCACTTCTTCGAGCGCGACTGCTCGCTGCAGCGCCGCCACCAGAAGGTGATCGAGGAAGCGCCGGCGCCCGGCATGACGGATGCGGTCCGCGCCGCCATGTGCGACGCCGCCGTGCGCGCCGCCAAGGCGGTCGACTACGTCGGGGCGGGCACGGTGGAGTTCATCGTCGACGGCTCCAAGGGGCTCAAGCCCGACGGATTCTGGTTCATGGAGATGAACACCCGCCTGCAGGTCGAGCATCCGGTCACCGAGATGATCACCGGCCGCGACCTCGTCGAGCTGCAGCTGCGCGTCGCCGCGGGCGAAAAGCTGCCGGCGCAGAGCGACATCGCCATCACCGGACACGCGATGGAGGCGCGGCTTTACGCGGAAGATCCGCGCAACGGATTCCTGCCGTCGATCGGCGCGCTCGACACCTTCCGCCTGGACGCGTTCGCCGCCGACGGAGAGCCGGCCGACGCCGGCGACGGGACCGTCTTGCGACTCGACTCCGCGGTCGAAGAGGGCGACGCGATCTCGCCGCACTACGACCCGATGATCGCCAAGGCGATCGCGCACGGCCGCGCCCGCGAGGCGGCGCGCGGGGCGCTCGCCGAAGCCCTCGCCGAAGCGCGAATTTTTCCCGCCCGCACCAACACCGGTTTTCTCGTGCGCGCGTTGACGCACCCGGACTTCGCCGCCGCCGCGCTCGACACCGGATTCATCGACGCCCGCATCGGCGACCTGGTCCCGGCGCTCGACCCCGGCCGCGAGGCCTGCTTGGGGGCCGCGGTGGAAAGCTTGATCGATCTGGCCGAGGCCGGCTACGCCCGCGACCCCTGGGCGGTGCGCGACGGCTGGCGTCTCAACGCGCCGCCGCGGTCCGAGCGCGGCTACGAGTTCGACGGCGCGCGCTTCGACCCGGCGGCGACGCCGGGCGGCGACGGCGTCGTCGTGCGCTTGAATGGCGACACCTTTCTGGCCACCCCGGACGCCGAGACGGCGTGGCTCGGCCGCGACGCCGGCGAACTCGTGTTGTGGTTCGACGCCGCGGAACACTGGATCGCCTATGAGCGGGTCGCCGACGGCCTGGTCTTGTTCCGCGACGGCGACGCGGTCCTGCTCAAGGACGCCCATCCCGAAGTCGCGGCCGAGGCGCTGGAGGCCGGCGACGACGTCCTGGCGCCGATGCCCGGCAAGGTTTTGGCGGTGAAGACGGAGGCCGGCCGCACCGTGGCCAAGGGCGACACGCTCCTGGTGCTCGAGGCGATGAAGATGGAGCACGCGCTCATGGCGCCGCGCGACGGCGTCGTCGACGAGGTCCGCGTCGGCGAAGGCGATCAGGTCAGCGAAGGCGCCGTGCTCGCCAAGCTCGCGCCGGAGGCGTGACGGAACTCTACGAATACACGCGGCTGCCGCCGCGCCTCGCCGTCACGTGTCCGGTGTGCGGGGCCGAGGCGCGGTTCTTGAGCAGGGCCGGGACCTTCCTGCCGGTGCGTCTCGCCGCCGACGTGGACGCCGACGGCCGCGCGCCGCTGTCGTGGGACGGGACGTTGTCGTGCCCGCCGTGCGGCGTCAGCTGCGCGCATCGCCTGAATTGGCCCGCGGACGCGTTCTACCGCGTCGAGCACCGCGGCGCGGTTCTGTGGGCGCACGACCGGGCCATGATGGCGGACATCCTGCGCTACCTCGAAGCCGGCGCGCGGCGTGACGCGGTGCGAAAATCGAGTGACCGGTTCGTCAACCTGGTGTTGATTCCGTCCCCGTTCCTGACCGCCAAGGCGCGCGATCCCGTGGCGCGCAAAATTCGAGCCCGACTTTCCACCTCGCCGCCGCGATGACCGCCGCGCCACGCGGGCCGGCCCGCTAGGAGACCCGCCGATGCGCATGATCGTCGCCGCAATCTTGATCAGCGCGTTCGCCGCGCCGGCGCAGGCCCTGCCGCCGCTGCTGGAGCAGGCGATCGCCGCGGCCGAAACCGCGGCCGCCAACGCGCCGCGGTTCGCCTTCACCCGCAGCGTCGACGCCGACGGCGACGTCAACGTCGCGGCGCGCTTCGACCCCAACGGTCCGGAAGGCGGGCGGTGGACGCTGATGCGCCCCGTCGACGCGGAGTTGAAAAAAGCCGAGCGAGAGGTGTTCGACGGAATCGTCGAGGACGATGAGGCGGACATTGACGCCATGGTCGAAGAACCGCGCGAACTGATCGGCGGCGACGTGCGTCTGGTGCGCGAAGACGACACCCTGGCGGTGTTCGAAACCGACGCCCCGGACGACGACGAGGGCGACGAGGATTACGCCAAGTTCAAGCAAGCCTTGAAGGCGGAGATCGCCGTCGACAAGCTGTGCGGCTGCTTGGTTTCGTTCCGGCTGTACAACATTGCGTCTTTCAAGCCGGCGGCGGTCGCCAAAGTGAAGGAGTTCGACATGACGATCTCCTTCGCCGAAGCCTGGGACGGCGGGCCGCTGATCACCCGGCGCGTCGACCAGAAAATTTCCGGCAGCGCTCTGTTTCAAAAGTTCGACCAGACGGTGGTCATCGAGCTGTCCGACGTCGCGCCTGTGGAGTAGAGGCTGGGCGACTCGCGGCGAAGGACATATGTCCTAGCACCATGACGATCCATCTGGTGAAGCTGTGCGTCGGCGCGGACGTGATCGACGACGTCCGCGAGTGGCAGACGCGGGTCGTCAAACGCCGCAAAGCGGCCGGCGAAGATCCGCGGCCCTACCATGTCACCCGAATGTTCCCGAAACGCCGCGATGAGCTGCTCGACGGCGGGTCGTTGTATTGGGTGGTGCGCCGGGTCATCCAGGTGCGGCAGGAGATCGTCGACCTTGAGGAGACCGTCGGCGACGACGGGATCCGACGCTGCCGCATCGTGCTCGACCCGGCGCTGGCGCTGACCCAGCCGTCGCCGCGGCGCGCGTTTCAAGGCTGGCGCTACCTGCGCCCCGACGAGGCGCCGGCCGACTTGCCGGAAAGCGGCGAAGGCGGCGCGGGTCTCCCCGAAGGCCTGCGGCGCGAGCTTATCGAACTCGGCGCCTGGTGATCACACCGCGATGTTGTCGATCAGCCGCACGTCGCCGAGCCGCGCGGCGGCGAGGACGCGGGCCGGGCGGGTGACTCGGTCGTCTTCAAATTCCGACAAATCGTCGGCGTCGCGGACAGCGACGTAGTCGACGGCCTCGAATCCGGCCGCGAGCAGGGCGCCGCGGGCGTCGTTTTCTTCCGCCGCGGCCGACGCGCCGGCGGCCAGGCGCTCGGCGGCGCGGCGCAGGACCGCGTTCAGGTGCGCCGCCGCCCGCCGCTGCTCCGGCGTCAGGTAGGCGTTGCGCGACGACATCGCGAGGCCGTCGGTCTCACGCACCGTCGGGCCGCCGAGGATTTCGACGTCGAGTTCGAGGTCGGCGGCGAGGCGGCGGATGACCAGGAGCTGCTGGAAGTCCTTTTCGCCGAACACGGCGACGTCGGGCCGCACGAGATTTAGGAGCTTGGCGACCACGGTCGCGACGCCGTTGAAAAAGTGCGGCCGCACGGCGCTCTCGAGACCGCCGGCCGGGCCGGCGACGGTGACGCCGGTCGCGTGGCCGTCCGGGTACATGTGCGCGCGGGTCGGCGCGAACAGCAGCCGGCAGCCGGCTCCGGCGAGCAGCTCGGCGTCGCGGGCCTCTTGGCGCGGATAGGCGTCGAAGTCCTCGCCCGGCGCGAACTGGGTCGGATTGACGAAGACGCTGGCCACGACCTCGTCGGCGGCCGCGCCGGCCTGCCGCACCAGCGACAGGTGACCCTCGTGCAGCGCTCCCATGGTGGGCACGAAGCCGATGCGCGCGCCGTCCGCACGCCAGCGGTCGAGGGCGGCGCGCAGTTCGGCGCGGGTGCGGACGATGGGCAGGGCGTCGGGCATGGGCGTTCCTTGTCGCGGCGCGGCGGGCCTAGCCCGAGCGGGCCCGGGGCGCAACGCGTTTACGATCCGTTAACCAACGCAACGCAGAGCCTGGACCATGCGCCTTCGCACCTCCCGTGTCCTCGCCGTCTGCCTTTTCGGCGCCGCCCTTGGCGGTTGCGGAGCCGGCTTGTCGTGGGGAGATTCCTCGGGCGACCCGGTTCCCACCGACGCCGGGGTGTCGTTGCGCGACGCTATCGCCGGCACGACGCCGCGGGCCGAGCCCGCCCCCGAGGCCGCGCCGCAACGACCGCGGTCTCTCGCCGACGCCGCCGCCGGCGTCGCCGCGCCGGCTTCGGATCCGCGGAACGCGCCGCGCGCCGGAGCCTCGGCCGCCGCCGCCACGGACGCCGGACGCGCCGGCGACGCGGGCCCGGGAGCGGGCGCCGCGGCCGAGCTGACCCCGACCAGCGTGCTCTACGCCGTCCACCTGGCGTCCTACCGCAGCGAAGACACCGCGCGGCGGGGCTGGGACGCGTTGTCGTTCCAGCCGGCGCTGGCCGGCTTGGAGCCGCGCGTCGAGCGGGTCGACCTGGGGCCGGAGAAGGGCGCCTTCCTGCGCCTCAAGGCCGGGCCGTTGGCCGACCGCGAGGCCGCCGAGCGGCGCTGCGCCGCGCTGGTCGCCGAGGGCCTCTATTGCGCGGTCGAGACCCACGCCGGAAAGGCGCTCAATTGACCGGCGTCGCACCCACATGAGCGTCGCCGGGGGCTCCGCATCCGCCGCGGCTCCCGCCGCCCTGTCCGACGCCGCAACGCCGGTACGGCCGCGCGTCGGCGGCCGGCCGCACGTGATCGTCATCAGCGGCCCGGCTGACGGGGCCGGCAAGACGTCGCTCGCCGCGGCCCTGTCGGTGGCGCTTTTGACGCACGGCGCTCCGACCGGCGTGCTCGACCTTGATTTGCGCAGACGCGCCCTGTCGTTGTGGCTGAACCGCCGCAAGGCGACGCTGACGACGCGGCCCGATTTGGTGATGCCGGCCGCGGCGACGGCGCCGCCCGGCGGTCCCGAGCACGACGAATTGACCGCGGCGCGCGATCTCCAGCTGTTCATCGACGCGCTCGGCCAGGCCTGCGAGGCGATCGTCGTCGACGCGCCGATCGGCGCCGGCCCGCTGGCGCGCGCCGCGCACAAGGCGGCGGATGTGATCGTGTCGGTGACGCCGGAAAGCGCGGTCGAGATCGCCGGACTGTTCGAGAACGACGAAGACGCGCTGCCGTCCAAACGTCCGTCCCGCTACGTGCGCATGATCTGGGAGGCGACGATGAAACGCACCGCGACCGGCGATCCGGGGTGGCTCCTGGTGGCGTCGCGCGGGTTGTCCGCGGAGGGCGGCGAAGCCGTCGAAATGACCCGCCGGTTCGCCGAGGCGCGCCGCCTGCTCGGGGCGGGACCGGCGCCGACGATCCCCGAGGATGCGGCTTGGCGGCGCGGATTCGACGCCGGACTGACGCCGCTTGAGACCGACAGCGCGTCGGGAACCGCCCCGCAAGCGCTGCGCGACCTGATCATCGCCCTGCGGCTGCCGGCGCTGGAAGGCGCGCGCTTGGCGATCTGACGGGTGGCGCCGGGGCCGCGCGCGCGCCATCTTGAATTCATGAGCCTTCGGATCCTTTTCTGATGCCCGCGCTTTTGATCGGGCTCGCCGCCTTGTTGATCACGATCGCGATCGGCCGGCTGCTGGCCGCTGCGGAGCCGCGATCGCTGGCGCGCTTGCTGCGCGTCGGCGGCGCGCTGGCGGCGCTGCTGATCGGCGCGGTGATGACCTTGCGCGGCCTGGGCGTGATCGGCGGGCCGATCGCGCTCGCCGGTCTCGGCTTTCTGGCCCCGAACCTGTTGCGGTTGCGACGCGGCGGACCCGGCGGCGACCGCCGGAGTCCGCCGCCGCCCGAACCAGATCTGACTCTGGACGAGGCGTTCGCCGTGCTCGGCCTGGAATCGGGGGCGAACGCGGAAGAGGTCAAGGACGCGCACCGCCGGCTGATCACCCGCGTCCACCCCGACCACGGCGGGTCCGGCTGGATGGCGGCCAAGCTCAACCGCGCCAAAGACGTGATCCTGGAAAGTCTGCGCTAGTCGGCGCCGACGACGAAGCAGCCGCCGCCCGACGCGGCGACCTTGGCGCAGGCGGCGCGGGCGGCGGATTCGTCGACTCCGATCAGACGCGCGCGCCAGATCAGGGAGCCGGAATTCTCCGCCGGGGCCACCAGCCGCACCGCCCCGCGCAGGTCCGCGGCCGCCAAATCGAGGACTTCCGACAGCCGCGCCTCGGCCGCCGCCGCGGTGTTGTAGGCGCCGACTTGAACGCCCCAGTCCGGGCGCGCCGGGGCCGCGGCCGCGGCTTCGTCCACAGGTTTCTTGACCGGCTCGAGATCGGCCGGCTCGGATTCGGCCGGGGCGGGATCGACCGACGCGGCGCCCGCAGGTTCGACGATGATTCTGACGCCGCGCGGCGGTTCGTCGGCCGACGCGCGCAAGATCACGGCGTCGCGCGGCCGATCCTCGGCGTAGACCAGGGCGGGGGCGCGGCGCTCGAGTTCGGCGAAGGCGGCGTCGAACAAGTCGGCCGCGAAGGTGGCGCGGGCGTCGAGCGACGGCGCCCCCATGACCACGACGATGACGCGCTGGCCGTCGCGACCGGCGGACGCGGCCAGCGTATAGCCGGCTTCGCGGGTGTATCCGGTTTTCAGGCCGTCGGCCCCGTCGACGGCGTAAAGGACGCGGTTGTGATTGGGCAGAAGCTCGCCCCCCCAGACCAGGCTGGGCACCGAAAACAAGCCGTAGTAGGCGGGAAAATCGCGACGCAGGGCCTCGGCCAGGACGGCCATGTCGCGCGCCGTCGTGGTGTCGTCGGGATGCGGCAGCCCGGTGGCGTTCTTGAACCGTGTGCGGGTCATGCCGAGCTCGGCCGCCTTGGCGGTCATCCGGTCGGCGAATCGGGCCTCGTCGCGCGCCAGGCGCTCGGCGACCGCGACCGCGACATCGTTGGAGCTGCGCACGACCAGCGCCTTGAATGCGTCAAGCGCCCGGATCGTCTCGCCTTTTTCGAGCCCAAGCTTGACCGGCGGCTGCGCCGCGGCGTGCGCCGAGACGCGGATCGGGTCGCCGAGGCCGATCTCGCCGTCCTCGAGCGCCTCGAGGAGAAGATAGATGGTCATCAGCTTGGCGAGCGACGCCGGCTTGCGCGGCGCGTCGGCGCGCACCGCGTGCAGCACTTCGCCGGTCTCGGCGGCGATCACGACGGTGGTGTAGCCGTCGGCGTCCGCCGCGGCGGCGGGGAGTTCGGTCAGGGCCAGGCAGAGCCCGAGAACGGCGGCGAATCGGCGCATCAGGCCGACCCTGAGCCGGCTTGGTTTCCATCTCGTAAACGTCCGGAATCGCTTGAATCTATTGAAATGGTGCAGTGCAACAAAAATACTTGACGCAGTGCAGCATAACGCCTAATTAGAGGGTCGGAAAACGAAGCGGGCGGGGCCCGCCCGGACCAGGAGACACGTATTATGCCGACCGCCAAAACCAAAACCGCCGCGTCCGCCGCCAAAGCCGACGCCGGGTTCGAAAAAATCAGCGCCGCCTCGAACAAGGCCGTCAAAGACGGTTTCGAGAAGGCCGTGGCCTCAATGGGCGACTTCAACTCCTTCTCGAAGGAAAACGTCGAAGCCGTCGTCGAGAGCTTCACCACCGCCGGCAAGGGCTTTGAAGCGATCAACGCCAACGTCGCCAGCTTCACCAAGCAGCAAGTCGAAGACAGCGTCTCGGTCGCGAAGAAATTCGCTTCGGTGAAGTCGATCCAAGAGATGTTCGAAGTCCAATCCGACTTCGCGAAGTCGGCGATGGACGCCTACATCGGCGAAATGAACAAGACCGCCGACCTGTACGCGAAAGCCGTCAAGGACGCGGCCAAGCCGATCAACAAGCGCGTCTCGGCGACCGTCGAAATGTTCCAAGCGCAGCGCTAAGCCGCGCTTCGACCCTCCCTGTGGAAAAGGCCCGGCGCTTGCGCCGGGCCTTTTTCTTTGCTCCGTACGGTGTTTAGGCCGGTGTCATGAGGACGGGGCTTCCATCGGGCGATGCGACTCTTATTTAATGCATTCATGCTGGGCTGTGGGGCGGCGACGGTCGACCCGTCGAAGCGGAACGACAGGCTCGTCGTGAGTCACGAACGTGAGATTGCGAACGTGATGAGCGCGGCGGGCGGCAAAGAGGACGATCCAGGCTTCGGGACGGGCGTTGCGACGAAGACGCGACCGAAGACGAAGCGACCCTCGATGTATCGGGTGTTGCTTCTCAACGACGACTACACGCCGATGGAGTTCGTCGTCGAGGTTTTGGAGACGATCTTCAAGAAGAGCCACGAGGAGGCGGTCCAGATCATGCTCCACGTCCATCAGAACGGCGTCGGCGTTTGTGGGATCTACACCTACGAAGTGGCCGAAACAAAAGTCGCGCAAGTGCTCGACGCGGCGCGAAGGAATCAACATCCTCTGCAATGCACGATGGAAAAGGAATGACGGTTGCCCTCTTTTTCTCGCAGTCTTGAAGAGACGCTTCACCGCGCGGTCGGTTACGCCAACGAACGGCGTCACGAGCTGGTCACGCTCGAGCATCTCTTGCTGGCGCTGATCGACGACGAAGACGCCGCCGCGGTGATGAAGGCGTGCAACGTCGATCTCGACGACCTGCGCCGCACCGTCACCGAATTCATCGACGAGGATCACGCCTCGCGCATCGGGGTCGAGGAAGACGACGACGAGGCCAAGCCGACCGCCGGCTTCCAGCGCGTCATCCAGCGCGCCGTCATCCACGTTCAATCGTCGAGCCGCGAAGAAGTCACCGGCGCCAACGTCCTCGTCGCCTTGTTCTCCGAGCGCGAAAGCCACGCCGCGTACTTCCTGCAAGAGCAGGACATGACCCGCTACGACGCGGTGAACTACATTTCGCACGGGATCGCGAAGAAGGCCGGCGCGAGCGAAACGCGGCCGGCGCGCGGGTCCGGCCCGACCGACGACGAAGAGCGCTCCAAAGGCGGCGCCGACGCGCTGCGCGCCTATTGCGTCAACCTCAACGAAAAAGCCCGCAAGGGCGCCATCGATCCGCTCATCGGCCGCGAAGCGGAAGTCGAGCGCTGCATCCAGGTGCTTTGCCGACGGCGCAAGAACAACCCGCTGCTGGTCGGCGATCCCGGCGTCGGCAAGACCGCGATCGCGGAAGGCATCGCGCGCAAGATCATCGAAGGCGACGTGCCCGAAGTGCTCGGCGACGCGACGATTTTCTCGCTCGACATGGGCGCGCTGCTCGCCGGCACGCGCTACCGAGGCGATTTCGAAGAACGCGTCAAGGCGGTGGTGAAGGAGCTGGAGCAGCATCCCAAGGCGGTGCTGTTCATCGACGAAATTCACACCGTCATCGGCGCCGGGGCGACGTCGGGCGGCGCGATGGACGCGTCGAACCTGCTGAAGCCGGCGCTGCAATCCGGCACGCTGCGCTGCATGGGCTCGACGACGTACAAGGAATTCCGCCAGCACTTCGAAAAGGACCGCGCGCTCGCGCGGCGGTTCCAGAAGGTCGACGTGCCGGAACCGACGATCGACGACGCGATCAAGATCTTGCAGGGCCTGAAGCCGTACTTCGAAGAATTCCACGGCGTGAAGTACACCAACGAGGCGATCAAGGCCGCGGTGGAGCTGTCGGCGCGCTACATCGGCGACCGCAAGCTGCCGGACAAGGCGATCGACGTGATCGACGAAGTCGGCGCGAGCCAAATGCTGGTGCCGAAGTCCAAGCGCCGCAAGCTGATCAACGTCAAGGACGTGGAGGCCGTGGTCGCCAAGATCGCGCGCATCCCGCCGAAGTCGGTGACCAAGTCCGACGAGGCGTCGCTGAAAAATCTCGGCGACGATCTCAAGCGCGTGGTGTTCGGCCAGAGCGACGCGATCGACCAGCTGACGGCCGCGATCAAGCTCGCGCGCGCCGGGCTGCGTGAGCCGAACAAGCCGATCGGCTGCTACCTGTTCTCGGGCCCGACCGGCGTCGGCAAGACCGAGGTCGCGCGGTCGCTGGCCCAGATCATGGGCATCGAGCTCGCGCGGTTCGACATGTCGGAATACATGGAGCGCCATACGGTTGCGCGCCTGATCGGGGCGCCGCCGGGCTACGTCGGTTACGACCAGGGCGGGCTCTTGACCGACCAGGTCGACCAGCACCCGCACTGCGTGCTTCTGCTCGACGAGATCGAGAAGGCGCACCCGGACATCTTCAACATTCTGCTGCAGGTGATGGACAACGGCACCTTGACCGACGCCAACGGCAAGAAGATCGATTTCCGCAACGTGGTTCTGATCATGACCACCAACGCCGGCGCGGCCGAGGGTCAAAAAGAGGCCATCGGATTCGGGCGCGGCAAGAAGGAAGGCGAGGACGAAGCGGCGATCAAGAAACTGTTCACGCCGGAGTTCCGCAACCGTCTCGACGCCACGGTGAGCTTCAGCGGCCTGACCAAGGACATCATCCACAAGGTCGTGGACAAATTCATCCTGCAGCTCGAACTGCAGCTCGCCGACCGCAACATCACGTTCGAACTCTCCGACGCGGCGCGGGTCTGGTTGGGCGAAAAGGGCTACGACGAGCACTACGGCGCCCGGCCGCTGGCGCGCGTCATCCAGGAGCACGTCAAAAAGCCGCTCGCCGACGAGATCCTGTTCGGCAAGCTCAAGAAGGGCGGCCTGGTGCGGGTCGGGATCGACGGCAAGACGGCCGAGGACGCCGAGGCGCTGAAGTTCAAGATCGTGCCCGCCGACGAGATCAAGCCGAAAAAGGGCAAGAAGGGCGGCGGTCAAGGACACCCGAGCGAGCCCGAACTCGCCGAGTGACGCCGGCCTGGCGCGAGGTTAGATTCGCGCCATGCCGACCGCGACCGACTCCCGACGCCGCCGTCTCCTAACCGGCCTCGCGCCCGCGCTGGCCGCGGTCTGGCTCGGCGCGCGGGCGACCCGGGCGGGCGCACTCGACGCCGCTCTGCGTTTGTCGGTGACCGGCTCTCTGACCCGCATCGACCAGGTCTCGCGCGCGCTGCGCGCGGGCGAGGCGCGCCCGACCGATTGGCAGGACGCGGTCGAGGCCGCGGCGGCGGCGATCGATCTCGACGAACTTTTCCGCGCGATTGATTTCGAACGCCTGCGCGCGACCGCCGGCTACGCCGAGGTCGGCGTCGCGACCGCGCCGGCGCGGTTGCCCGACGTGTTCGGCGACGGTCGGCGGCCGGCCTACTACGCCAAGGTTTTCGCGGTCGGCAAAGGCCGGGCGGTGATCCCCCACGGCCACGCCGGCATGGTCTCCGGGCACCTGGTGCTCGACGGCGGCTTCCGGCTGCGCCAGTACGACCGGGTCGGCGACGAACCGGGACGGATGCTGATCCGCCCGACCGTCGACCGGGTCGAAACCGCCGGCGGCTGTTCGACGATCTCCGACGACCGCGACAACGTGCATTGGCTGGTCGCCGAGAGCGACGCCCATACGCTGGATTTCCTGGTCACCGGCGTCGCGCCCGAGACCCCGGGCGGCTACGCTGTTCAAAACATCGACCCGGCCGGCGCCGAGGACCGCGGCGACGGCGTTCTGGCCGCGCCGCACCTCGACGTCGAGACGGCGTTGGCCAAGTACGGCTGAGGTTTCGCCTTGCTTGCGCCACAAGCGACGCTGAATTTGCACGCTGATTTCGGGCCGCCCGCGCGGCGGCCGCCGAGAACGTCCGGGGAGCCGCAATGACCGCTTTTCACCTCATCTTCGCCGCCGCCGCCGGCGCCGGGGCCTTGTCGGTTTCGGCCGCGGCCCAAGATTCCACGATCCAGCTCACCGGCGGCCGGCCTCAGTTTCTGATCAATTCCTTCGGCTCCGGCGACAGCTACGGCCGGGCGCTGCTCGAGGCGGTCGTCAACATGGACTACGGGACCAACGGCGCGTGCGCCGAAGGCCTGAAGCTCACCGGCGAAGAGTTTTTTCCGCTGAGGATCGTCGACGAGACGTTGGCGGAGTTCGCCGGGGCCGACGGCTACGCGTTTCATGAAGCGATCCGCACTGAGGGCTGCGGCGATCCGCGCATCAACAACGTCTATGTCTTCGTCACCGCCGAGGGCGGCAACCGCGTCCTGCCGTCGTTCCCGGGCCGTTCGCTGGCGTCGCTGCGGGTGCAGATCCAGGCGTACAACCAGGTTTCGCCGATCGCGGCGGAATCGATCGTCGACATCTTCGACAGCTGCGCTAAAGACGGCGAAGTGCCGCCGGCTGTGGTGCGCGGCGTCCAGGTGCTCGCGAACCCGGCCCCGACCCGCGACAAGTGGTCGGAAGTCTGGACGTTTTATCAGTGCGAGCGGGTGATCCCGTTGTTCCTGCACTTTGATCGCGGCGAAAGCGGCATCACCATCGAAGCCGAAGTGCCGCAACAGACCGCCGCGGCGCCGGAGTCAGCCGTCAGCGACGGCGGCTGATGTCGTCGGCGGCGGCGAGGTAGGCGTCGAGGTCCGGCGCCGTCGGGTCGGCGAGCACCGTGGCGACATAGGCCTCGCGCTCGCGCCACAAGACGTCGAGATCCCAAACGCAGACCGACTCGTCGCCGCGCGCCGGGCGAAACGCCGCGCCGTCGCGCAGCCAGACCTTGATCGGCAGTTCGTTGACGTTGGCCCACCAGGCGAGGACGACATAGTCGCCGGTCTCCCCCTGGTGCCGGATCAGGACGCCGACGCCGGGACGCTGCGGCGTCGCGGCGGGCTGCGGCAGCACGGCGACGGCGGCCGCCACGCCGGGCTCGAACCGCGCCGTGTCGAGCGTGCTGCCCGGCAGCGCGATGTCCCACAGCTTAAGTCGCCAGCCACGGTCCTCCCGCACCCCGGCGAAGGTCGTCGGGCGGTCGGCGTAGGCGGGGCCGTCGAGCGGGCTCATGCGGAAATCGCCGCGGCGATCTGTTTCGCCTGTTCGGCCAGCCGGACGTCATCCGCCTTGCCGGCGCGACCGTGGCCCGCGAGGTCTGCGCCTTCGTAGCGCGGGATGATGTGGAAATGCAGGTGGAAGACGGTCTGGCCCGCCGGGGCGCCGTTGAACTGGGTGACGATGACGCCGTCCGGCTGCAGCGCCGCGCGCACCCCGGCGGCGACGTTCTTGACGCGCACGATCAGCGCCTGCAGGCCCGCGTCGTCGAGTTCGAACAGATTGCGCGCCGGCGTCTTCGGCAACACCAGCACATGGCCGGGGCTCTGCGGGAACAGATCCATGAACGCCAGGGCGACGTCGTCTTCAAAGACTCGGTGGCAGGGGATCTCTCCACGCAGGATCTTCGCGAAAATGTTGTCGTCGTCGTAGGTTCCGTCGAGGCTCATGGCGGCTCCGGTGTCGCTCACCCCCCGCTTTTCTTAAACGGCGCGAGTTCGCGCAAGCCCTCGATTTCGGCGCCGACGGCTTCGCGTTCGCGGTCGAGGTAGTCGGCGACGGCGTCTCGGAAGCCGGGGTCGGCGATCCAGTGAAATGAATAGACCGGCTCGGCGGCGTAGCCGCGCGCCAGCTTATGGCCGCCTTGGGCGCCGGCCTCGACCCGGGACAGGCCGCGCTCGAGGGCGATGTCGACGGCTTGGTAGTAGCAAAGTTCGAAGTGCAGGAACGGGCGCGGCGCGACGCAGCCCCAGTAGCGGCCGAACAACGCCTCCGAACCGAGCATGTTGAGCGCGCCGGCGACCCAGTCGCCGTCGGCGCGCGCCAGCACCAGAATCACGCGCTCGCGCAGGCGGTCGTGGAGCAGGTCGAAGAACGCGCGGTTGAGGTAGGGGTGGCCCCACTTGCGCGCGCCGGTGTCGACGTAGAAGTCGAAGAACGCGTCCCAGTGTTCGGACCTCAAGTCGTCGCCGGAGACGTGCACGATCTCGAGACCGTCTTGCGCCGCCGCGCGCTCCTTCTTGAGGTTCTTGCGCTTTCGCGAGGCGAGGTCGGCGAGAAAGTCGTCGAACGTCGTGTAGCCGCGGTTGCGCCAGATGAACTGACTGTCCTGGCGCAGCAGCAGCCCGAGCTCTCCGGCGGCGTCCCATTCGACCTTGGTCGGAAACGTCACGTGCGCCGACGAGACGCCGAGCTGGCGCGCCGCCTCCGCGATCCCGGCGGCGAGGTGCGGCTTCAGCGCCGGGTCGGCGGTCAGCAGCCGCGGGCCGGTCACCGGCGTGAACGGCACGGCGGCGAGAAGCTTGGGGTAGTAGCGCCCGCCGGCGCGATCATAGGCTTCGGCCCAGCCGTGATCGAAAACGTATTCGCCTTGCGAATTGGTCTTGAGATAGGCCGGCACGGCGCCGATCAGGTCGCCGGCCGCGTCCTCCGCGATCAGGTGCCGCGGACCCCAGCCGGTCGCCATGGTCGCGCAGCCGGAGGCTTCCAGCGCCTCGAGAAAATCCCACGAAACGAATGGGTTGTACTCGTGGCCCGGCGGATTGGCGACGCCGTCCCAGGCCTCTCGGTCGATCTCGTTGAGACCGCCGACAAGGCGCAAGGTGAGAGTCTCGGCGGCGTCGTCCATGGCCCTAGAGATAGGGCGTCGCGCGGGGGATTGCAGCCGACATACGCCGTCATCCTGAGCCGAAGGCGAAGGATCTCGTGGTGGGTTCGCACGCGCCGCCGCTCCCCCTCACCTTTATCCTCTCCCCCTCGCGGGGGAGAGGGGACATGAGCGCGGCGAGAATCGTCTTGGTTCGGAGTCTGGCGCGTCGGTGAAAGTGCAAGCGCGGCGCCCGCGCCACGTCGACCTGAGCCGCTTCTGCAACCGACCTCTTGGATGAGGCGCGGATGTGAAGTCGTCCCAATCCCATGCGCCCATTGCCGAATCTCCTCGAACAAAATGCTCGATGAGATCGGCCACTTCTTCCGGAGGCATCGGTGAGCGCGGCTTCGAACCTAAGAAATTTCGAATGCGGCGCCACATCGCAGCTAATCCTCGACCTCCACCACCGCGTCGATCTCCACCGCGACGCCGAGCGGCAGGGTCGGGCACGCCACGGCGGAGCGGGCGTGGCGGCCTTTGTCGCCGAACACCTCGACCATCAGGTCCGAGCAGCCGTTGATCACTTGCGGGATAGCGACGAAGTCCGGCGTCGCGTTGACGAAACCGCCGAGCTTGACGACGCGCTTGACCTTGTCGAGGTCGCCGCCGCAGGCCGCTTTCATCTGGGCGATGAGGTTGATCCCGCAAAGGCGCGCCGCCTTCTGGCCGGACTCGATGTCCTGCTCGTCGCCGAGCTTGCCCTCCATGGCCCCGTCGGGGCCGCGGGAGATTTGGCCGGAGATGTGGACGAGGTTTCCCGCCCGCACGAACGGCACGTAGTTGGCCACCGGCGCCGCCGCCTCCGGCAGCGTGATTCCAAGTTCCTTCAAGCGCGCGTCGATCCGGCTCATCGGCCCCTCCGTGGTGGCGTGTCGCGGCGGGCGTAGGGCGTCGCGGCCCGAGCGTCAATGCGCGCCGTCGGGACTTGCGTTGACGTCGGCGTCAAAGCGTAGGCTGCGCGGGCGATCGAAAGGAGCCCCATGGACGAGCCGCAGATCGAGGAGCGCCCGATCACGTTCCCCGCGCGTGACGGCGCGGCGTTGTCGGGCCTCGTGGTCGCCCCGCCGGAGCCGCGGCTCGGGGTGCTGATCTCGCCCGGCACCGGCTTTCCGAAAGAGTTCTACCGCCGCGTCGCGCGCGCCGGGGCGGCGCGGGGCGCCCTGTCGCTGATCTACGACTACCGCGGGATCGGCGGGTCGGCGCCGGCCGATCTGGCGGCGATGCGGATGGACTACACCGACTGGGGCCGGCTCGACATGCCGGCGGCGATCGCGGCGCTCCAGGACGCCGTCCCCGGCCTGCCTCTGCGCCACCTCGGCCACAGCGTCGGCGGCCACTTCGTCGGCTTCGCGGACAACCAGGCGGCGCTGGAGGCGCATCTGTTCGTCAATGTCGGACTCGGAACTTGGTGGAAGCATCACCGCGCCTACAATCCGCTCGAGCTCTACTTCTGGTGGGGCTACGGGCCGTTCAGTCTGGCGACCCGGGGCTACGTCGGCGCCGGCTGGGGCGGCGCGCCGCTGCCGCGCGGCGTCTTCACCACCTGGCGGCGCTGGTGCCACAAGAGCGACTACTGCCTCGGGGAGCTCAAGTCAGGGCTGCGCCCGCACCACTTCGACGCGGTCACGGCCCCGATCACGTCGCTGACGTTCACCGACGACCCGATCGCCAACCGGCGCACGGCGACCGAGTTTCTCGCCGCCTACCCGAACGCGCCGAGCGCCCTGACGGTGCGCGCGCCGGCCGACTACGGGGTGTCGAAGATCGGCCACGACGGCGCGTTCCGGCGGGGCCGCGAGGCGGTGTGGGAGGAGATGTGGGACTTGGTTCTGGGGTGACGGCGGCCGGCGCGGCGAGAGGTGTCAGTCGTCGCCCTTCAGCCCGCGGCCTTTCACCACCGCGTCGCTGCCGAATTTGGCGCGCAGGGCGTCGGTGGCGCGCTCGGCCGCGGCGCGTTTGAGGGCGTCGGGGTCGAGCAGGTCGCCGCCGTCGGGGCCGGCCTCTTCAAGGTCCGAAAGCCCGACGCCGAGCAGCCGGAAGCGCTCGCCTTTGGCCTCGTCGCGCAACATCGGGTCGGCGATGCGGAACAGGCTGTCGGCGAGCTGCAGCGGCGCGGGAACCGTGCGCCGCCGCGTCCGGGTCTGAAACCGCGCGGTCTTGAGCTTCAAGGTGACGACGCGCCCGCCGACGCCTTCCGCCTTGGCCCGGTCGGCGACGCGCACGCATTGCCGCCACAAGGTCTTGGACAGGGTTTCGGCGTCGGCGACGTCGGTGTTGAACGTGGTCTCGGACGACACCCTCTTGCGCTCGCCGTCGGACGAAATGATGCGGGCGTCGCGGGCGTTGGCGAGTTGGTGCAGGCGCCAGCCGGCCTCGCCGTAGGAGGCGGCGAGGCGCTTGGCGTCGGCGCGGCGGAGGTCGCCGACCGTGCGCAGGCCGTCGCGCTCAAGCTTGGCCGCGAACGCCGGGCCGACGCCGGGCAGGATGCGCACCGGCTTGGGGGTCAAAAAGTCCACCGCCTCGGCCTCGCCGATGACCGAAAAACCGTTCGGCTTGTCGAGGTCGGAGGCGATCTTGGCGAGGAACTTGTTGAAAGACAGGCCGATCGACACGGTGATCCCGATCTCGGCCGCGACCCGGGCCTGCAGCCTCATCAGGGTCAGGGCCGGCGGCGCATGGTGCAGGCGCTCGGTGCCGCGCATGTCCAGGAAGGCCTCGTCGATGGAGATCGGTTCGACCAGCGGCGTCAGGTCCGCCATCAGGGCGCGCAGCCGTTTCGACTCGACGGCGTACTTGGCCATGTTCGGCTTGACGACGACCGCGTCCGGGCACGCCTTCAGCGCCTTGAACATCGGCATCGCCGAGCGCACGCCGTAGGCGCGGGCGACGTAGCAGGCGGTGGTGACGACGCCGCGCACGCCGCCGCCGACGATCACCGGCTGATCCTCCAGGCTCGGGTCGTCGCGCTTTTCGACCGCGGCGTAGAAGGCGTCGCAATCGAGATGCGCGACGCCGAGGGTCGCGATCTCGGCGTGGCGGGCGAGACGGTGCGAGCCGCAGCCGTGGCAGACCGTCTCGGCGCCGGCGGGGGCGAAGCAGTCGCGGCACCATCCCGGCGAAGGCGCGGCGGCGCTCATGGTTCGGCGGGCCACAGCCACGCGGCGCCGCGCACGCCGGAGGAGTCGCCGTGCGCGTGCTTGACGATTCGGGTGCGCACCACGTCCGAAAACACGTAGGCCGCGAGCTTCTCCTGCGCCGGCGCATAGACGGCGTCGATGCTGGACAGGCCGCCGCCAAGCACCACCACGTCGGGGTCGAGCAGATTGACCACTGTCGCCAGGCCCCGCGCCAGCCGGTCGGCGTAGGCGGCGAGGGCGGCGCGGCCGGCGGCGTCGCCCGCGGCCGCGGCGTCGGCGATCGCGCGGGGCGAAAGGTCCAGGCCTTGTTCGCGCGCCGCCGCGGCGGCCAGGCCGGGGCCCGACAGCCAGCTCTCCAGGCAGCCGGTCTTGCCGCACCAGCACGGCGGAATCTCGAGCTCCGCCGGGGTCGGCCACGGCAACGGGTTGTGGCCCCATTCCCCGGCCACGCCTTGGGCCCCCTGCAGCAGCGTCTTGCCGATCGCGACGCCGCCGCCGACCCCGGTGCCGAGGATGACGCCGAACACCGATCGCGCCCCCGCGCCGGCCCCGTCGACGGCCTCCGACAAGGCGAAACAGTCCGCGTCGTTGGCCAGACGCACCTCGCGGTCGAGGGCGGCGGCGAGGTCGCGGTCGAGGGGCGCGCCGTTGAGCCAGGTGGAGTTGGCGTTGCGCAACAAGCCGGTCGCCGGGCTTATGGATCCGGGGGTTCCGACGCCGACGGAACCGCGCGTTTCAAGCCGCGCTTCAAGGTTATTCACAAGATCGCGGACCGCGTTCACCGCCCCGGCGCGGGTGCGCGGCGTGGCGACGCGCTCGCGGGCCAGGGTTCGACCTTCGGAATCCAAGGCGATAGCTTCGGTTTTGGTGCCCCCGAGGTCGACTCCGAGGCGAACCCGCGGGGCGCCGGATGTCTTCATAAGTTGTTCACCAAATCGCCATGTCGTGCCATGCGTCTAGAAGAGGTTAACGTCTGCTGTGCCACAGTCGTCCTTGGATCAGTCGGGATCCCGCACCTCCGAGGCGAACAGAGTCATGCTTCAGGCCATGCCGAAGAAAGTTCTCATTGTCGAAGACAACGAGCTGAACATGAAGCTGTTTCATGATCTGCTCGATGCGCATGGCTATGAAACGATTCAAACGCGCGAAGGCGAAAAGGCGCTGGCGCTCGCCCGCGAGCACAGACCCGACTTGATCCTGATGGACATTCAGCTGCCGGAGGTTTCCGGCCTGAAGGTCACCCAGTGGATCAAGGACGACGCCGACTTGAAGGACATTCCCGTGGTCGCGATCACCGCGTTCGCCATGAAGGGCGACGAGGAACGAATTCGCGAAGGCGGCTGCGAGGCCTACATCTCGAAGCCGATCACGGTGAAGAGCTTTCTCGACACGGTCCGTCGTTTCATCGGCTAGGTCGGGCGCGCCATGAGCGGGCGCATCCTCATTGTCGACGACGTCGCCCCCAACCGGCGTCTGCTCGCGGCGCGTCTCGAAGCCGAGTATTTCGACGTGCTGACGGCCGCCGACGGCCACGAGGCGCTGCGCGCGGCGCAGATGGAAAGCCCCGACCTGATTTTGCTCGACGTCATGATGCCCGGCATCGACGGGCTGGAGACCTGCCGGCGCCTGAAAGCGATGCCGGCGACGCGCCACATTCCGGTGGTGCTGGTGACCGCGCTCGACGCCGCGGAGTCGCGCCTCGCCGGCCTGGTGGCCGGCGCCGACGAATTCCTCACCAAGCCCGTCGACGACGTCATCCTGCTGGCCCGGGTGCACAGCTTGCTGCGCCTCAAACACGTGCTCGACGATTTGCGCGCGCGGCGCGATTCCGGCGCCGCCATGGGCGTGGTCGACGAACAGATCGACGACGAAACTCTGCTCGCCGACGTCGACGCCGACCTCGACCTGTTGATTCTCGGCGACGACAGCGTCACCACGCAACGCCTCGTCGACCGATTGACGTCGACGCGGCGGCCGCGGTTTTGCAGCGACCCGCGGCAGGCGATCGACGAAGCGCGGCGGACCCGCGACCTGGTGATCCTCGACTTGACGGCGCGGTCGTTCGACGGCATGCGCCTCGCCGCCCGGCTGCGGGCCGACGAACGCGCCCGCCAGACGCCGATTCTCGCCATCATCGATCCGGACGACCGCTACGGCGTCGCGCGGGCGCTCGAGCTCGGCGTCAACGACGTCGTCGCCGCCCCGATCGACCTGCAGGAGCTGCAAGCGCGGCTGCGCACCCAGGTGCGGCGCAAGCGCTACTCCGACTATTTGCGCGACGTCCTCGACCAGGGGGTCGAACTGGCGCTCACCGACCAGCTCACGGGCCTCGCCAACCGCCGCGTGCTCGACACCCGGCTGCCGAGCGAGATCGACCGCGCGGCGGAGACGACGTCGGCCCTGGCGATGCTGGTGATCGATCTCGACCACTTCAAATCGATCAACGACACCCACGGCCACGACGTCGGCGACAAGGTGCTGGAGCGCTTCGCCGGCGTGCTTCGCGACGAAGTGCGGGCGATCGACGTGGCCTGCCGTCAGGGCGGCGAGGAGTTCGCGGTGATCATGCCCGGCGCCGACCTCGACCTCGGGCGCGCCGCGGCCGAGCGGCTGCGGGCGCGGATCGAGTCGGAAGTCTTCGACAAGGAGCTGCGGATCACGGTCAGCGTCGGCGTGTCCGGCTTCGAGCCCGGCGACACCGCCGAGCGACTGCTCAAGCGCGCGGACCGGGCGCTCTACGCGGCCAAGCAGCGGGGGCGAAACAAGGTGGTGACGGCGCGCCTCAAGCGGGCGGCCTGACGGGGCGGCCGATCAAGCTACTTGATCTTGCCTTCTTTGAACTCGACGTGCTTGCGCACCACCGGGTCGTACTTCCGCACCGTCATCTTCTCGGTCATGGTCCGCGTGTTCTTCTTGGTGACGTAGAAGAATCCGGTGCCGGCGGTGGAGTTGAGCCGGATTTTGACCGTGGTCGGCTTGGCCATGACGTTTTCTCGGGTCCGATGCGATTGCGAGCGGCGGATATCGTCGATCGGGCACGCGAAGTCAACCGCGGCGGGCGCTCCAGGCGGCGAACCCCAGATAGGCGGCGGCCATCGCCGACAGGGCGTACAGCAGCCCGTTCGGGTTGACGGCGTCGATCATCAACCCGGAGACCTGCGGGCTGGCGGTCGATCCGAGACCGTAGAACAGCAGGAACGCCGCGTTCGCCTGGCTGATCCGGGCCCGCGGCACCGATTCCCCGATCTGGGCGAGGCCGACGGTGTACATGCCGACGGTGAAGCCGGAATAGAGAAAGGCGAGGCCGGCCACCAGCGCCAGGCTGGCCGGGGACGCGGCGATCGCCAGCGGCAGCACCAACCCCATGCCGGCGCAGGCGGCCAGAGTCCGCCGGCGGCCGAATTTGTCTGACGCGACGCCGATCGGGACCTGCAGCAGGATGTTGCCGAACGCGCCGATGGCCATGATCACCGCCGCGCCGCCGGCCCCGTAGGCGGCGCGCACCGCCCAAACCGGCAGGAAATTCAGGGTGGCGGTCTCGATCGCCCCGAACGCGAACGCCGCCCCCACGGCGGTCGGCGCGGCGGCGGCG
>JAJFFL010000053.1 GCA_021776705.1 Alphaproteobacteria bacterium | reverse complement strand
TCACCACCTCGGTGCTCGCGGTCGTCGGCGTCGGCGGCTACATCCTGATCGTCGTTCTCTGGGGGACGCGCAACGCCGCCCGCTCGGTGATCGGCGAGCTGCGCGAGCGCACCTGGGATTTCCAGCGCCTGTCCGCGATCCGGCCGATGTCGATGACGTTCGGCAAGCTGTTCGGGGCGACGAGCTACGTCTGGTTCGGCGGCGCGATCACGCTGCTGATGGCGGCCCCCGGCATTTTGGAGCAGCGCCCCGGCGAAGAGGGCTACGCCACCCTCGGCCTGATGGTCTCGGCCGGTCTGCTCGGCCACGCCGCGGCGATGAGCTCGGCGCTGTTCGCCGCCCGCCGGCGGCGCGCCGACGCCCGCGTCGCGATCTTTCCGCACCAGCTGGTCGGCCTGATCGCCGCGATCTTGCCGATCTGGCTGCACTCCACCGGAGCGGTGCGCGACGCGGTCGCCGGCCTCGTCGGCTACGAGCTGCCGCGGGTCGACTGGTACGGCCTGTCCTACGGCGACACCACGTTCGTGTTCCTCACCACCGCGATGTTCGCGCTGTGGGCGATGATCGGCTGCTGGCGCCTGATGCGGCTGGAGCTGATGGCGTCGAACGCGCCGATCGTGTGGCCGGCGTTTCTGGTGTTCCTGATTTTTTATCTCGCGGGCTACGCCGGCGTCTTCGTGCCCGGCCTGGCGCTCGCCTACGTCGGCCTCGCCGCCGCCGCCATCGTCGCCGCCCTGGTCGAGCCGAAAAACCACGTCGAGCTGCGCGCGTTCGGGGCCGCCGTCGCCGGCGGCCGGCTCGGCGAATCGGCGCAGCGGGCCCCGGCCTACGTCTGGGCGTTCGCGTTCGCCGCCGTCGTCGCGATCTTCGTCGCCAGCCAGGGCAAGTTCCGGGTCGGCGTCCAGAACGTCTATCCGCACGTGTGGATCGCCGCCCTCGGCTTCCTCGCGCGCGACATCGGCGTGTTCTTGTACTTCCACTCCAACCCGCGTCAAAACCGCGGCGACTTCGCCTCGGTGATCGCGCTCTTGGTGCTGAATTTCGTGCTCTGGGGCATCGCCCTGACGACGCATTCCGACGTCATCGTGTCGCTGTTCCGGCCGATGTCCGACGCGCCGGCGCTGACCGCCGTGCTGCCGTGGATCGAAGCCGCCGCGGTGCTCGGTCTGGCGCTGCAAAGGTTCCGCAAGACCCCCGCGGCCGCCCCCGACGTGCGCGCCGCGGCGCCGGCGTAGGCGCGCGTCAGCGGCGGCCGTCGGTTCCGTCGGTGAGCTTGCGCACGGCGCCGTCGAGGACGTCGAGGACGTAGATGTCCATCGGGCCGTCGCGGTTGCTCATCACGGCGACGGAGCGCCCGTCCGGCGACCACGCCGGGGCGTGATAGTCGACGCCGGAGGTGGAGGTAAGGGCGCGGCGGCCGGTTCCGTCGGGCGCAACGACCTCCACGGCGCCGGAGCCGTCCGGATCCACGGACATGAAGACGATGCTTGCGCCGTCCGGCGACCAGTCGGGCGTCGTTGCGTGCCCCGGGCCGTCGGTGATTTGGCGCACGTTCGCGCCGTCCGCGTCCATGACGAACACCTGATAGAGCCCCGTGCGATTCGAGCCGAAGGCGACGGCGGCGCCGTCCGGCGACCAGCTGGGGTGAAAGTCGTTGGCCGGGTCGTCGGTGAGGCGGCGTTCCTGCGCGCCGTCGGCGCGGACCGCGTACAGGTCGGCGTTGTCGTCGCGCCGCGACTCGAAGGAGATCCAGGCCCCGTCCGGCGACCACTTCGGAACCCCGTCGCCGGCGGGATCGTCCGTCAACCGCACCGGATTCGACCCGTCGGGATCGATCAAATAGAGGTCGGACGCGCCGCCGTCGCGCGACGCGGCGTAGGCGATGCGGGCGCCGTCGGGCGAGAAAGAGGGCGCCGAATCGCGGTCCGACGGGGCGGTCGGAATCCGGCGCTCGTCGGCGCCGTCGGCGGTCATCCGATAGAGCCGGAAGGCGCCGGAGCGGTTGGAGTAGAACAGGATCTCCGCGCCGTCCGGCGACCACGAGGGGTTGCTGTTCTCGTACGTCGCCGACGCCGACGCCGGCGCGGCGGCGCCGTCGGGCGGCGGCGCGCAGGCCGCGGCGAGGCCGGCCAGGGCGCAGATCGCGCGCCGCGGACCGGCGCCGGTCATTGCCCGAACCTGTAGCGGAAGCCGACGCCCATTTGGTAGGACCGCTCGATGCCGTTCCAAGTTCCGAAATTGGCGTTGAGGACCTTGTCTTCGAGGGTGAAGTAGCGGGCCTCGGTCTGCACCGACAGCCGCGGCGTCAGCTCCAGGTCGACGCCGGCGATGGCGTGGTAGACGAAGCTCTCCGAATAGTCGTCCATGGTCACCGGCAGATCGGTCTGATCGGCGACGCCCGAGAGCTTGTAGTTCTGGCGCCCGCGGCCGAAGCCGGCGCCGAGATAGGGGTCCCAGTCCGCGTCCGGCCGGCCGTGGACGTAGGCGTTGACGAACCCCGAGTAAGCGCGAAACACGCCCGAGGCGTCGGTGACGCCGTTGAGGCCGGCGAGGCCGACGCGGCGGGTCGTCGCCTCCAGCTCGAGCCGGTAGCGGTCGTCGGCGAAGTAGCGCCCGAGCGCGACCGACGCCTGCCACCCGGTCTCGTCGAACAAGATGTTGTTTTCATCCGCGATCAGCGTCGCGCCGAATCCGGAAATGTAGAAGGCGCCGGCGCGGTCGGCGTCGTCCTGCGCGATCGCAACGGGAGATGACAAAACAGCCGCAATCACGGCCGGCAAGGCGTGACGAAGCATGGCGTCCTTCAAGTCGAGCTTCCGGCGGGGCCCGGAGCGCCTTCAACCTAGCCGACCCCGCCGCGATGGCGAAATCATGATCGACGAAGGACCGGGCCTCTTCCCACAATCGCCTTTTTCTCAGGTAGGCTGGCGCGATCACGCGGGGAGAGGGGCATGCGGACAGCGGTCTTGGCGGCGTTCTTGTGGGTCCTGTTCGCGGCGCCCGCCGCGCACGCCCAGCCGCGCGTGGCGCTCGTCGTCGGCAACGCCAACTACGACGCGCCGGGATGGAGCCTCGCCAATCCGCTCAACGACGCCGCCTTGGTCGCCGGCGCCCTGGAAGACGTCGGATTCGACGTCGCCAGAACGCTCTGACCTCTTGGATCATTACGTCTTTACCTCTTAAAACGTCATCCTGACGAGCGTCGGCGAGGAAGGATCTCGTGGCGGGCGCGCGGATTCTTCGGGTCGAGATCCTTCGCCTGCGGCTCAGGATGACGGACGGGGGCGGCTCAGGATGACGGGAAAGGGGGGACGATGTTCGTCTACATCCTCACCAACGACCGGCGGACCGTGCTCTACACCGGCGTCACCAACGACATCGACCGTCGCATCGCCGAGCACCGCGCGGGCGAGGGCTCGGCGTTCGCGCGGCGGTACAATCTGCGGATCTTGGTGTGGATGGAGCAATTTCCGAACCCGACGGACGCCATCGCGATGGAGAAGCGGATCAAGGGCTGGCGGCGGGAGAAAAAGGTCGCGCTGATCGAAGCGGTGAATCCGGATTGGCGGGACTTGTCGCGGTGGGAGCTCGATCGAGCGAACCCGTCATCCTGACGACCGGAGGGAGGAAGGATCTCGCGGCGGGTGAGCGGGTTCTTCGGGTCGGGATCCTTCGCCTGCGGCTCAGGATGACGGATGGGGGCGGCTCAGGATGACGGGAAGAGAGAAACGGCGTCATCCTGAGCGAAGCGAAGGATCTCGGGGCGAGCACGCGCGGTTCGGGTCGAGATCCTTCGCCTGCGGCTCAGGATGACGGATGGGGCGGCTCAGGATGACGGACGGGGGCGGCTCAGGATGAGGGGGCGGGCGACATCGCCGTCAGCGTCTCCAGCCGGTCCGCGTCCGCGGCGGGCTTGTCTTGGCGCAGGCGGTTGACGCGCGGGGCGCGCAGGGCGACGCCGGACTTGTGGCGGGCCGAGGCGATGAGGCCGTCGAAGGCGATCTCCAGCACCAGGCCGTGATCGAGGTCGGCGGTCACCGCGCGCACCGGGCCGAAACGCTCGACGGTGTGGGCGCGCACATAGGCGTCGATCGCTTTCCGTTCGTCGTCGGTGAAGCCGAAGGCGGCCTTGCCCACCGGCACGAGTTCGGGACCGTCGTCGCCGTCGCGCCAGACGCCGAAGGTGACGTCGGAATAAAGATTCGCGCGTTGGCCGTCGCCGCGCCGGGCGTACATCAGCACCGCGTCGATCAGGAACGGGTTGCGCCTCCACTTCAACCACGGGCCGTTCGGCCGCCCGGGCTCGTAAACTGAATCCCAGCGCTTCAGCATCACGCCCTCGATCTCCGGCGCCGGCGGAGCGGCGCGCTTGGCGGCGAGGTCGTCGAGGTCGGCGAAAGCCACCAGTTCGGAGAGGTCGAACCGCGCCGACGCCGCGTCGGCGACGAAGTCCTCAAGTCGCGCGCGGCGTTGCTTGAACGGCGCCGCGCGCAGGTCCGCGCCGTCGGCGGCGAGCAGGTCGTAGGCGCGCACGAAGGCGGGGCGGTCGGCGATCTGTTTCTTGGTTGCGGTTGTGCGGTTGAGGCGCTGCTGCAGTTCGCCGAACGGCGCGACGCCGCCGTCGGCGGAGCGGATCAACAGTTCGCCGTCGAGCGCGCCGTCGAAGTCCATCGCCGCGAGCACGTCGGGGAAGGCGGGCGAGATGTCGTCGCCGCTGCGGGTGTAGAGCCGCCGCTCGCCGGCGTCGCTCACGGCCTGGACGCGGACGCCGTCCCACTTCCATTCCGCGGCGAACGTCTGCGGCGTGATCCGATCCGGGTCGACGGTGTCGGGGGCGCCGCGCCGGGATGTCTCGACCAGCGCGTTGGCGAGCATCACCGGCCGGAACGGCGCGCGCACGTCCGGCGCCGGCTTCGGCGCGCGGCCTTCGAGCCAGGCGAACAGATCCGCGTAGGGCGCCTCGAGCGCGTGCCACAGCTCTTCAATTTCGGACACCGGCTTGGCGCCGAAATTCGCCGCCGCCTGTTTCGCCAGCCGCGGCGAGACGCCGATGCGCAGGCCGCCGGTGACGAGCTTGATCAGCGCCCAGCGCCCGGTGGCGTCGAGGGCGTCGAGCCAGCGTTCGACGTGGCGCGCGGCCTCGTCCTTGGACGACGCCCGCAGCGTGTCGACGATGTCGGAAAGCGTCGGCGGCCGGTTGGCCCCGGGGCGTTCGGGCCAGATCAGCGAAATCGTTTCGGCGAGGTCGCCGACGAAGTCGTGGGAGAGATCGAACAGCACCGAGTCGACGCGCGCGTCGACCAGCGCCCGCAGCGTCGCCGGCGTGGCGGCCTTGAACGAAAGGTCGCGGGTGATCGCCGCCAGCGCCCAACCGCGGTCGGGGTCGGGCGTCGCCGCGAAATGGTCCGCCATCAAGGTCAGCTTGCCGGCCCGCGACGGCGTCAAGATCAAGCGTTCGAGCAAGGCGGCGAACGGGGTCATGGACACCGATATAGCGCGCCGCCGCCGCCGGCGCCCGCTTGCCGGCGCGGGGCGGCGCGACGATGCGGACCCTCGCGTCCGGAGCGTCTTGACGTTGTTCGCGGAGACACGTATTAAACCATTGGGTATATTAAACCGACAGGTTGAAATAAGCGCATGCGCGCCGAACGCCTCAACGCCGCTTTTTCCGCGCTCGCCGACCCGACGCGGCGCGCGATCCTGGCGCGCCTGGCCGAGGGCGACGCGTCGCTGACCGAGCTCGCCGAACCGTTCGCCATGACGCTGCCGGCGGTCGCCAAGCACGTGAAGGTGCTGGAGGGCGCGGGGCTGATCGTCCGCGGGCGCGACGCCCAGCGGCGGCCGTGCCGACTGGCGCCGCAGGCGCTGGCCGACCTCGACGCGTGGCTCGACGGCTACCGGCGGCTGTGGGCGGCGCGCTTCAACCGCCTCGACGCGGTGCTCGAAGAGATGAAACGGGATCCGGCGCGCGGCGCCGGGCCGAAACGGAAGGGATGACGGCGATGATCAACAAGATCGCGTTCACGATGCACCCGGTGACCGATGTCGCCCGGGCGCGCGCGTTCTACGAGAACGTTCTCGGACTGGCGCCGGGGGCGGCCGGCGGTCAGGGCGACAAGCAGTGGATCGAATACGATCTGCCCGGCGGCGGCTGTCTCGCGATCACCAACGCGACGCCGAACGCGCCGAGCGCGGACGCCGGCGGCACGGTCGCCTTCGAGGTCGACGATCTCGACAAGCTGATCGCCGACCTCAAGGCCAAGGACGTCGCGTTCAAGACGGAC
>JAJFFL010000052.1 GCA_021776705.1 Alphaproteobacteria bacterium | reverse complement strand
CCTTCGGCCACGTCGGCGACGGCAACGTGCACTTCAACGTCTCCAAACCCGCCTCGCTGTCCGCCGACGCGTTTCTGGCGTTGCAGGACGACGTTCAACGCGCCGTGCATGACGTCGTCGCCAGTTTCGGCGGCTCGATTTCGGCCGAGCACGGCATCGGAATTCTCAAGCGCCGCGAATTGGCGGCCCGCAAGTCCGGCGTCGAACTTGACGCCATGCGGGCGATCAAGCAGGCCTTGGACCCCCGGAACATCATGAACCCGCGCGTGTTGTTCCTTCCCGCCGAACCCTGACAAGATGCGCGCGTCCGACTTTTGAACCGTCGACGAGAACGCCATGCTCGTGTTGCTGAGTCCCGCCAAAAACCTGGATTTCTCCAGGCCGATGAACGCGCCGTCCGCAACGCCGCCCGTGTTGGCTGGCCCGGCCGGCAAGATCGCCCGCGTCGCCAAGCGGCTGAGCGCGTCGGATTTGAAGCGCCTGATGGGGATTTCCGATCCGCTTGCGGAACTCAACCGGGAGCGGTTCAAGGCCTTTAAGCTCCGCGGCGGCGCCGACGTCGGCGTGCCGGCGGCCCTGGCGTTCGCCGGCGACGTTTATCGCGGGCTCGACGCGCGGACCTTGTCCGAGGCGGACCTCGTTTGGGCGCAGGACCATGTGCGCCACCTGTCGGGCCTTTACGGACTCTTGCGGCCGCTCGACGCCATTCAGCCGTACCGGCTCGAAATGGGCGTCAAGCTCGCCAATCCGGAAGGTGAGAACCTTTATGACTTCTGGCGGCCCAAGATCGCCAAGGCGCTGAACGCGCAATTGAAGTCCCACCGCGAACCGGTGATCGTCAACCTCGCCTCGGCGGAGTACTTCAAGGCGGTGGACGCCAAGGCGCTCAAGGCGCGGGTCGTCACGCCGAGCTTCAAGGACGTCAAGGACGGCAAGGCCCGATCGCTGTTTCTGTTCGTGAAACTGGCGCGCGGCCTGATGACGCGCTGGATCATCGAAAACCGCATCGACGACCCGGCGCGCCTCAAAAACTTCAACGTCGACGGCTACACGATCGACGCCTCGGCCTCGTCGGAGACGGACCTGGTGTTCACACGGCCCCAGCCGCCGGCCAAAAAAGCGGCGTAATTCGACGGCTGTTGCGGCTTGCATCCAAAGGCTGAGGGAAACCCATGTTCGAGGTCAAAGATCACGTCGCCGTCGTCACCGGCTCGACCAGCGGCATCGGCTTGGCGCTCGCCGAGGGGCTGGTCCGCGCTGGCGCGAAGGTCGTGCTCAACGGCCTCGGCGACCCCAAGGCCATCGAAAAAACGCGCGCCGGGCTTGAGTCGAAACACGGCGTTCCCGTCCGCTATCACGGCGCCGACATGCTGGAGCCGGATCAGATCGCCGACATGGTCGGGTTCGCCGAAAGGGAATTCGGCCGCCTCGATCTGCTCGTCCCGAACGCCGGAATTCAGCACGTCGCGCCGGTCGAGGAGTTTCCGATCGCCAAGTGGAACGCGATCCTGGCGATCAACCTGACGTCGGCGTTCCACGCGATCCGCGCCGCCGTGCCGATCATGAAGCGCCAGAAGCGCGGCCGCATCGTCAACATCGCCTCCGCCCACGGACTGCGGGCGTCGCCGTTCAAATCGGCCTATGTGGCCGCCAAGCATGGCGTCGTCGGCCTGACCAAGACGGTCGCGCTCGAAGTCGCGGAGCACGGCGTGACGTGCAACGCGATCTGCCCTGGCTACGTGAAGACGCCGTTGGTCGAAGGCCAGATCGCGGACACCGCCAAGGCACGCGGAATCAGCGAAGAAGAGGCGCTCAAAAACGTCATCCTCGCCGCACAGCCGACGAAAAAATTCGTCGAGTACGACGAACTGACCGGCCTTCTGATCTACCTCGCCTCCGACGCCGGCGCGTCGGTCAACGGCGCGTCCTTGGCCATCGACGGCGGCTGGACGGCGAAATAGCCGTGCCCGCACCTCGCCCTCGGCGCGGACGGGCGAAGCCCGTCAGCCTGGCGCTTCAAGGCGGCGGCGCGCACGGGGCCTTCGCCTGGGGCGTTCTGGACCGGTTCTTGGAGGACGGCGGCCTGTCGATCCGGGCGGTGTCGGCGGCCAGCGCCGGGGCCATGAACGCGGTCTGCCTCGCCGACGGTTTGCTGCGCGGCGGCCCCGAGGGCGCGCGCGACCGGCTTGACGTCTTCTGGCGCGCCGTCGCCCGTGCCGGGGCCATCTACAACCCCAACATCGCCGGCGTCTGGAGCGGCTTCCTCCGCAGCTTCGGTATCGGCACGGACTCCGGTTTCGCCGTCGCCGAGGCGTTGGCGCGGGTGACCAGCCCCTACGACCGCAACCCGTTGGACCTAAATCCCCTGCGGGACATTCTGCGCGACACCGTCGACTTCGAGCGTGTCCGCCGTGAACCGCCGTTGGCGATCCATGTCGCGGCCACCAACGTGCGCACCGGCAAGGCCAAGATCTTCACCGGCGACGAGGTCACGGTCGACGCCGTGATCGCCTCGGCGAGCCTGCCGTTCGTGTTTCAGGCGGCGAAAATCGACGGCGAGCATTACTGGGACGGCGGCTACGCCGGCAATCCGCCGCTGTTTCCGCTGATCGACAAGGCGGCGCCCAAGGATCTCGTGATCGTCCACCTCAATCCGATCGAACGCGGCGACGTGCCGACGACGCCGGACGCGATCATGAACCGCATGAACGAGATCACGTTCAACGCCACCCTCGTCGCCGAACTCCGCGCCCTCGCCTTCGCGCAACGCCTCGTCGACGACGACTGGGTCACGGCCGGCATGCGGAAAAACGTCAAGACCTTGCGCGTGCACTCAGTGCGCGCCGACGGCGCCTTGTCGGAGATGTCGGCGGCGTCGAAGTTCAACACCGACCTTGCGTTCCTCGAAGAGCTCAAGTCCCGCGGCCGCGACACCGCTTCCGCGTGGCTCGACGCGTCGTGGCGCGACGTCGGGCGCAAGTCGAGCGTCGACATCGACGCGGAGTTCCTGCGCGGCGAGTCGGCGCCCGTGGTCGCGCCGGCGTGAGCGCGAGACCGATTCCCAGCGCCGGGGTCGTCTGCTTTCGCGCCTCAGACGTGCTCCTGGTCCGCCGCGCGACAGCGCCGCGGGCGGGCGAATGGTCGCTGCCCGGCGGTCGGCTGGAAGCCGGCGAGACGCCGCGAGAGGCGGCGCTGCGGGAGCTGCGCGAAGAGACCGGGGTCACGGCGCGGCTGCTCGATCTGATCGAGGTCGTGAACCTGCCGGACGGCGACGGTCCGGGGTTTGAGATTCACGACTTCGCGGCGGCGTGGCTCTCCGGCGAGCCGCGTCCCGGCGGCGATGTCGATCGCGCCCGATTCCTTCCGCTTGAGGCCGCGCTTGACGCGGTGGCCTGGGCCAAGACGCGCGAGGTCATCGTGCGCGCCCGCGCCCTCGTGCCCCGTTGACCGGCCCGGGTTTCGCCCCTTTTGGGTGCGACTTCGTCAGCGAACGGCGCCCTTGGCGTCGCGCCCGCGCCGCGCTATGCGCGACGTCCGCAACCTGGAGCCTCGCCGTGCGCGCGATGATGTTCGCCGTCCTGATGATCGCCGCCGCGGCCGCGCCGGCGCCGGCGCAGGACCTTGAGGTCGTCTCCCCGATCCGGGACGTCTCCCGCCTCGCCGAGATCATCGGCGAAGCGCACTATCTTCGGATCACGTGCAACAATCGCGACGATCAGTATTGGCGCCAGCGCATGATGACGCTGATGCAGCTCGAAGCGCCGCAGCCGGGATCGCGCCGCACCGCGCTGGTGAACGCCTTCAACCAGGGCTTCCGCCGGCAGGAGGGGCGCTTTCGGAGTTGCACCCGCGAAGTCCGGGAAGCCGAAGTCGAACTCGCCGCTCAGGGGAGGCGCCTGGCGCGGTCGCTTCAAGACCGATATTTGAATTAGGGTGCGTGTGCGTGGCGGTCCTCGACGGCCGCAATCGAGGGGAGCCGCCGATGGCCAGCGCCGATCACCGGGCAATGATCAACACCGACCTCGACGACGACGACCAGAAATCCCTGGCCTTGGAACTGCTTCTCGACGCGTGGGACGACGCCGTGACCCAGGGTTGCGACCCGGAACTCGTCGCCACGTCGGCGATTTTCGCCGCCCTCACCGACATGGTCGACGTCTACGGCGAAGACTCCGTCGCCGACATGGCCAGCGGCCTGCCGGACCGCATCCGGCGCGGCGAATTCTCGATGCGCGAGCGCGACTCCAAGCACTGAACTCTCTGACGATTAAGCAAGAAAAGGGCGGCCAAGCTTTCGCCTGGCCGCCCCGCGGACGCGCTTTCGGGGGGAGGGTCGACGATCTTCGGGGAGTCGATCGTCTGGGCGCGTCCGTTTGGTCTTACGTCTTCAACGTGGGATCGGACCAGTTCCGTCGCAACGGCTGCGACAATTTAGTCATGCGCCAGCCAAAATCTCTTGAAATCGCACAGGTTCACCGGCGGGATCGCCGATCAGCACGCCGTCCCGCATGACCGTCCGGCCGCGGATCACGGTGAGCATCGGCCAGCCTGTGACCTGCCGGCCGTGGAACGGCGTCCAACCGCTCTTGTTGGCCATCATGTCGTCGGTGATCGTCCGCCGGGCCGCCAGATCGACGAGCGTGAAATCAGCGTCCCAGCCTTCGGCGAGGCGCCCTTTTCCGGCGATCTGAAACACCCGCTGCGCCCCATGCGAGGTCAGGTCGACGAAGCGTTCCAGCGTCAGGCGGCCGGCGTTCACATGGTCGAGCAGAATCGGCACCAGCGTCTGCACGCCCGGCATGCCGGACGGCGACGCCGGGTACGGCTTGGATTTCTCCTCGAGCGTGTGCGGCGCATGATCCGAGCCGACGACGTCGACGAGGCCGCCGGCCACCGCCGCCCACAGGGCGGCGCGGTGACGCGCCTCGCGGATCGGCGGATTCATTTGCGCCCGGCCCTTGAGGTCCTCGTAGGCCTCGGGCGCGGCGAGCGTCAGATGCTGCGGCGTGACCTCCACCGACGCCACGTCCTTGGCCGCCGCGAGCAGCGGAACCTCTTCGGCCGTCGACACGTGCAGCACATGGATGCGCTTGCGCGCCTCGCGCGCCAGCCGGATCAGGCGCCGAGTCGAACTGACCGCGGCTTCGACGTCGCGCACCTCGGGGTGGCTGGTCCAGTCGCCTGGGCGCGCCAAGCCGCGGCGGTCGGCCAAGCGATATTCGTCTTCGGAGTGAAACGCGGCGCGGCGCTGAATCGCGCCCAGAACCGCGGCCACGCCGGCGTCGTCCTTGACCAGGAGCGAGCCGGTCGAGGCGCCCATGAACACCTTGACGCCGCAGCACCCGGCCTGGCGCTCGAGCGCGGCGAGTTCGCCGACGTTCTCGTGCGTGGCGCCGGCGTAGAAGGCGTGGTCGCAGCGCATCCGTCCCTTGGCCCGCGCCAGCTTGTCGTGCAGCGCCGCGACGCTGGTCGTCGTCGGTTCGGTGTTGGGCATCTCGAAAACCGCCGTCACGCCGCCGAGCGCCGCGCCGTCGCCGCCGTGAGCGAGGTCTTCTTTCCACTCCAGTCCGGGTTCGCGGAAGTGCACCTGGGTGTCGATGACGCCCGGCAGCACGTGCAGCCCCGCGGCGTCGACGACGTCGGCCGCGTCGGATTTGGCGAGATCGCCGATGAACGCCGTCTTGCCGTCGCGCACCCCGACGTCGGCGCGTCCGCGCCCGGCATGATTGACGACCGTGCCGCCGCGAACGATCAGGTCGAAGGTCTCAGGCATCCGCCGTCTCCGTCTTCTCTAGCAGCCGCGCCGCGGCCTCGACGACGGCGCCCACCGGCAAGTCGTCCATCATCGTCGCCGCGGCGTGCCGCAGCTGCTCCCGCCGGCTCGCGTCGGCCGGCGCCCCGGCGCGCACCGCGCGGGCGCGGGCGCCCCAAGGACCGTACACCCGCTCGTCGGTAGGACCGAACAGACCCAGCGTCGGCGCGCCCGCGGCGGCGGCGAGGTGCATCAGGCCGGAGTCGTTGCCGACAAACAGGGCCGCGCGCTCAAGCACCGCCGCGGCGGCGAGAATGTCCAGGTCGCCGGTCAGGTCGCGCGCCGGCCGGTCGAGCCGTTCGGCGACCGCGGCGCTGGTCCGCGCGTCGCCCGGGCCGCCGAGAATCACCACCGCGGCGCCGGCCAGCGCGCCGCCGTCGCCGGTCAAAGCGTTCGCCGCCTCCGCAAACGCCTGCGGCGGCCACTCTTTGAACGGCGCGGACGCCGCCGGGGCCAGCGCCAGAAATCGGTCGACGCCGTCCAACGCCGCGTCCGCCGCAGCGCGCGCCGCCGCGTCGAGCCACAAGCGCGGCGCCGCGGGCGCGTCGAGTCCGGCGGCGCGCGCCGCCTCGTCGACCTTGTGCACGTCGGTGCGCGGACGGCCGGCGATGCGGCGGCGCCCGGCGCGCAAGAACCAAGAGGTGCGCGAGCCGCGCAGATCGACGACCTCGTCCCAGCGCCGGCCGACGGTGGCGCGCCAGAGATCGAACCAGTGCCCGCCGGACTTTCGCTTGGTCATGACGATGACGTCGTCGACGCGCGGAGCGCCGCGAAACAACGGCGCGGCGAGCGGCCCGGCGGCGACCGTGAATCGCGCGTCGGGTCGTGCGTCCGCCAAGTGCGCCAGCACCCCCGAGGCGAGCACGGCGTCCCCGATGCGGGTCGAGGTCACGTAGAGAATTCGTTCCATCGCGCGGCTGCTTAGCGCGGCCCGGCCTCGCGCGGAAGCGTCGAAGCGCTTGCGCGGGGTCGCCAAGCCCCGATATCTGGCCGCATGAACACGTCCCGAGCCTTTTCTTTGCCGCACCGCGGCGTCGTCCGGGTCTCCGGACCGGACACAGCGTCCTTTCTCGACACCCTTCTGACGTGCCGCACCGCGGACCTCGCCGCCGGCGCGCCGCGCTACGGCGCTCTGTTGACGCCGCAAGGCAAGATCATCGCCGAGCTGTTCGTGCACCGCGACGACGACGCCTTGCTTCTCGACATGCTCGCCGATCAGGTCGCGGACCTGATTCGCCGTCTCACTCTGTTCAAGCTGCGGGCCAAAATCGCGATCGACGACGCGTCCGCCGACGTCGCCGTCGTTCAGGATTTCGCCGCCGCCGGCGGGCCGAGGGGCGACGGCGCCGGCGGGCGCCGGCTGGTCGCGCCGTCCGCAGCCGCGGCGGCGCCC
>JAJFFL010000051.1 GCA_021776705.1 Alphaproteobacteria bacterium | reverse complement strand
AGCCGGCCCTGCGGCGGCTGACGCGGCCGCCGGCCGCGGCGCTCAACCCGGCGCGTCGGGACCGTCGCCGACCTCGCGCCGCAAGTCCTCCAGCGCCTTGTCGAACCGCGCCCGCGCGCGCTGCGAAATGCGGCCGGTGCGGTATTCCCGTCGCAGATAAGTCTCGATCCGGTCGGCGACCCGGTCGAGATTGTCGACCGCGGAGTCCCCGGCGTCGCCGCGCGCCGAACCGTCGACACGGTCCGCGGCGCCGAAAAGGTCGATCCAACGTTCGCTGCGGCGCCCGAGCCGCAAGAGGTCGTAGAACTCCGTCCCCGGTCGCGCGCCGGGACGCAAGAAGCTGATCGCCGCGGCGGCGAGCGACAGAGGCACCAGCACCAAATCGCGGACGCCGTCGATCGTCAGCTTCACCTGCAACAACAGCGCGTCGCGGAACAACGTCCCGCGATCGAGGGGCGCCGCGCCTTTCGGCGCCGCCGTATCCCGAGTCATCGCGAACCCTCCCTCGCCGCCGGCGCGGCGCTCATTCGCCGACCAGGTCGAACCATTCGTCTTCGGTGAGAACCTCGACGCCGGCGTCCTGCGCCTTTTTCATTTTCGAGCCTGCGCCCGGGCCGGCGACCAGATAGTCGGTCTTCGCCGACACCGACCCCGAGACCTTGGCGCCGAGTCGTTGGGCCATGGCCTTGGCTTCGTCCCGGGTCAAGCGCTCGAGCGTGCCAGTGAACACCACGGTCTTGCCGGCGACCGGGCTGTCCGACGCCGGCCGTTCGGCGTCCTGCGGCGCGACGTGCGCCAACAGCTTGTCGAGCAGGTCGCGGTTGTGCGGTTCGGCGAAATAGCGCGCCAGCGCGTCGGCCGCGGCGTCGCCGATCCCGTCGACCGCCAGCAGATGATCCCAGGCCTCGCCGTCGCGCGCGCACGCCGCGTCCATCGCGGCGCGAAACGCCTCCCACGATCCATAAGTTGTGGCCAGGAGCTGGGCGGTGGTCTCGCCGACGTGACGGACGCCGAGGGCGTTGATGAATCGCCCCAGCGGCGTGGCGCGGCGGGCGCGGATCGCGGCGAACAGATTGTCGACGCTCTTCTTCCCGAAGCCGTCGCGTTCCTCGAGCTTGAGCTCGGCGTTGCGCGCCTCGAGCGTGAAGATGTCCGCCGGGCCGTCGATGATTTCTTCGTCGAGGAAGGCGACGATCTGCTTTTCGCCGAGGCCGTCGATGTCGAACGCCTTGCGCGAGACGAAGTGGATCAGGTGTTCGCGCTTCTGGAACGGGCAGGCGAACTCGCCGGAGCAGCGCTGCACCGCGGTTTCGGCGCCCAGGGACGTGTCCTGACGCACCACCGCCGTTTTCAGCGGGCACGGGCACAGCTTCGGAAACGCGTACGGTTTTCCCCTTCCCTTGCGCGTCGCGTCGAGCACCCGCACGACCTGCGGAATGACGTCGCCGGCGCGCTGGATCACGACCCGGTCGCCGGGCCTTATATCGTTCTCGGTCTTGACGACCTGGCCGTCGTCGGCGCGCCGCCAGCCAGCGATGTAGCGGTCGTTGTGCAGAGTCGCGTTGGACACCACGACGCCGCCGACGGTGACCGGCTTGAGCTTGGCGACCGGCGTCAAGGCGCCGGTGCGGCCGACTTGAATGTCGATGCGTTCGAGCGTCGTTTCGGCCTGCTCGGGCGGAAACTTCCACGCCGTCGCCCAGCGCGGGCTGCGCGACACGAAACCGAGGCGGTCCTGCAGATCCAGCCGGTCGACTTTGATCACCACGCCGTCGATGTCGTAGCCGAGGTCGGCGCGTCCGGCCTGCAGGGCGTCGTACGCCGCGGCGACGTCGTCGAACCCGTCGCAGCGCGCGAAACGGTCGTTGGTCGAGAACCCCCAGGCGGCCAGCCGCTCGACGGCCTTGGTCTGAGTGTCGGCGAACGCGGCGGACGCCGCGCCCCACGCGTAGGCGAAGAATTTCAGCGGCCGCTCGGCGGTCACCGCCGGGTCGATCTGGCGCAGGGAGCCGGCGGCGGCGTTGCGCGGATTCTTGTACTCCGACTTGCCGGCTTCGAGCTGGCGGGCGTTCATGGCCGCAAAGTCGTCGTGACGCAGATAGACCTCGCCGCGGATTTCGATTCGCGCCGGCCAGCCCGCGCCCGCGAGCTTTTTCGGGATCTGGTCGAGGGTCTTGAGGTTGGCGGTCACGTCCTCGCCGACGCGGCCGTCGCCGCGCGTCGCGCCGCGTTCGAACACGCCGTCGACGTAGAGCAGCGAGGCGGAGAGACCGTCGATCTTCGGTTCCGCCGTGACCGCCAGGATGTCGTCCTCCGGCCACTTCAAGAACCTGCGCACGCGGGCCAGAAACTCCGCCGCGTCGTCGGCGTTGAACGCGTTGTCGAGCGACAGCATCGGCGCGTCGTGGCGCACCTCGGCGAAACCGCGCGCCGGCGCCGCGCCGACGCGGTCGCTCGGGCTGTCGGCGCGTTTGAGATCGGGAAACCGCGCTTCGATCGCCGCGTTTCGTGATTGCAGCGCGTCGTAGGCGGCGTCGGAAATTTCCGGATCGTCGTGTTGATGATACAGCCGATCGTGGCGCGCGATTTCCTTGGCCAAGCGCGCGAGCTCGGCGGCGGCCTCGGATTCGGTGAGCGCCTCGACGTCCTTCAGCGCGGCGGACATGAAGGGCCCCCGGCCGCGCGCCCTAGAAGAAGCGGCCGACCGTGCGGCCCCACCAAGACCGCTTGCGCTTGCCGGCGGCGTCGAGCCGGGCGCCCGTGGCGCGGTCGACGACCCCTTCGCGGGCCAGCAGATTGTAGGAGTCCGCGTACCAATTCGTTCCTGGGTAGTTGTAGCCGAGCACGGCGGCGACCTGTTCGGCCTCCTCCATGATCCCGAGCGCCACGTAGGACTCGACCAGACGGTGCAGAGCTTCCGGCGTATGGGTCGTGGTTTGGTACTCTTCGATCACATGCTTGAAGCGGTTGATCGCCGCGGCGTGGTGGCCCTGCCGGAGGTACCAGCGGCCGACCTCCATCTCTTTGCCGGCGAGATGGTCGCGCGTCATTTCGATCTTGATTTGGGCGTCGCGGGCGTAGTCGGATTCCGGGAACCGGCGGGTGACCTGCTGCAGCGCCGCGAGCGCTTGCTGGGTGGTGCGCTGGTCGCGGCCGATGTCGAGGATGCGTTCGTAGTGGCTCAGCGCGATCAGGTAGTAGGCGTAGGCCGTCGTGTCGCCCGAGGGATACAGAGCCACATAGCGCTGGGCGTTCGCGATGGCGCCTTCGTAGTCGTTGCCGACATACTTGGTGTAGGCGGCCATCATCATCGCGCGCCGCGCCCATTCCGAATACGGGTGCTGGCGCTCGACCTCGTCGAACAGCAGCGACGCTTCGGTGATCCGGCGCTTGTCGAGCTGCCCCAAGGCCTCGTTGTAGATCAGTTCGGCCGGCCGCTCGACGTAGGCCAGCTGCTCGGTCTTGCGACCCCCGCAGGCGGCGACCGCGACCGTCAGAGCAAGCAGGGTGAGGCGCAACGTAACGGCCTTCATGGGGCGTCCTTTCACCGAGGCGGCGGGGCGTGAAGCGACGGTTCTAGACCACTCGCGCGCCGGGTTGAAGCCGCGATGTCGGTCCGGCCGATTTTCCCCAAGTCCGGGCGGTCAGGCGGACGCCGCCGCGCGTCGCTCGAGCGCCTCATGGTCCGTCGAATCCGCTGGAATCGCCAGCGTTTCCAGGGTCCAGGCGTCGACATCGGCCAGCAAGGCTCGCAACGCGGCGTTGTTGACCGCATGCCCCGGCCGTTCGGCGACGTAGCGGCCGACGACGGAACGCCCCGCGACGGCGAGATCGCCGAGCGCGTCCAGCGCCTTGTGACGCGCGAATTCGTCCGCGAAGCGCAAGCCGCCGTCGTTCACGACCTTGCCGTTCTCGATGACGACGCAATTCTCAAGCGAGCCGCCCTGCGCGAGCCCGGCGCGGCGCAGACTCTCCACTTCGGACGCGAACGCAAACGTGCGCGCCGGCGCGACCGATTCGGCGAAGCTGTCGCAATCCGGCGAAAATTCGAACCGTTGCCGGCCGACGGCGTCGGACTCAAAGTCGATGACGATGTCGATTTCGGGCCGTTCGGAGGGTTCGAAGCGCGCCCGGCGGCCGTCGGCGGCCACGTATTCGACCGCTTTCAAGACCCGGATCACCCGCCGCGCCGCGTTCAGTTTCGCGACGCCGGCGCGCGCGATCAGGCGGGCGAAGGGCGCAGCCGAGCCGTCCATGGCCGGCACTTCCGGCCCGTCGATGTCGACGATCAAGTTGTCGACGCCGAGGCCGAAAACAGCGGCGAGAAAATGCTCGGTCGTGGCGATGCTGGCGCCGGCGGCGTTGGCGATCGTTGTGCCGAGCCGGGTCTCCGTGACCGCGTCGGCGGACAAGGGGACGACGTTGTCTCTGTCCTTGAGGTCGACGCGGCGGAATATCACACCGGTGTCGGCCGGCGCCGGGCGCAACGTCATGCGCGCGCGGACCCCTGAATGGAGACCGACGCCGGCGCACACGGCCGGCCCCGCCAAAGTCGTCTGATATGTCATATCCCCGCCCGCAAGCGCTGCGCGCCGATGTCCGGCGTTCTTGGCCTACGGACCTACCGGGCGCCCTTCGCAGGCGCAAATAACCGTTTGTTTCCCCATGTTACGCACAGGGCGAACGGCCGCGCGTCAACGCGCGTTGCGTCTCAAAAACGCAGGGATTTCAAGCTCATCGTCGTCAAATTCGTCCGAAAAGTCGGCTCCCGGAGGGTCCGCCGGCGGAGCAGCGTCGGGCTTCGGCGCCTCGGCGTCTTTCGGCGGCTTGCGGCGGCGGCCGAACAGCCCGAAGCCGGAACGGCGTTCGTCGGGCTCCGAGGCGGCCTCCGGATCGTCCGGCTCGACGCGGAACTCGTCCGGCACGCAGGGAAACTCTTCCGGCCCGTCCGGGGCCCGCTGCGCCCGCTGCACGGTCGGATTCTCAGCCAGCTCCTCGCGCGCCGCGTCGATCGGCGAGCGCCGGGAGTCTTCGGCCGCGGCCGGTTCTGCGGCCGGCGCCGGAGCCGGTTCCGGGGCTGTCTCCGCGGCCGGCGGTTCGTCGACCGCGGGTTCCGGAGCCGCTTCGGCGACCGGCGGCTCGAACGCGGGCGACGGCCGCGCGGCGCGGCGGGCGGCCATTTTTTCGGCGCTGATTCCGGTGGCGAGCACGCTGACGCGCAGCGTGCCGGTCATGCTGTCGTCGAGCGACGAGCCGACGATGATGTTGGCGTCGG
>JAJFFL010000006.1 GCA_021776705.1 Alphaproteobacteria bacterium | reverse complement strand
GGATGCGCCGGTATTTCTCGAACTCCTCCGCCCACGCCTCGGCCGACAACGGCGGCGCCGCGCCGGTGACGGGTTTCCATTCGGTGATCGAGAGGCCGGAGTCCGTGAGCCGCGTCAGGCCGCCGACGACGACCATGACCAGCACCAAGGCGGTGACGGCGAACAGCCACGCCGCGACCCAACGGTCGCGCCGGCTCGCCGTGCTTGTGTCCTGCCCCGCGTTTCTCATCATGGGGTTGGGAGATAAACCACCGGCCCCAGGGCGCAAGCGGCGCGTCGCATGGTCGCGGTTCGGGAGAAGCGAATGCGCAAGGCGGTCGTGGCCTTCGTCGTGGTGGCGTTGTTGCCGGCCTATCTCGTACTGGCGGTGACGGCGGCCGAGCGCCTGGGCGCGGACGCCTGGTGGTCGCAGCTGATCTTTTTCGCCGTCGCCGGAATCGTCTGGGCCTTGCCTCTGCGTCCACTGATGCGCTGGGCGCACCGCGCAGGGGTGACGAACCCTCCGCGTTCCGATTAGGTGGCGACCTGTTGGGAGCCCGGCGCGCTCTCGTCTTGTGTTGAGGGAGAGAAGCCGTGACGGACGCCCCCGTGACCCCGGCCGCGGCCGGGCCGTCGGACCCGGCCGGGTATCGCGCCTATGTGCTGGTGCTTCTGGTTCTGGTCTACACGTTCAATTTTTTGGATCGGCAGATCATCGGAATTCTGGCGATTCCGATCAAAGAGGATCTTGGGCTCAGCGACACCCAGCTCGGACTCATGGGAGGCGTCGCGTTCGCCGTCCTCTACTCCACCTTGGGCGTGCCCATCGCCTGGCTCGCCGACCGCTTTAACCGCACCTGGATCATGACTGCGGCGTTGACCGTGTGGAGCGGCATGACCGCCGCCTGCGGCTTGGCGCATGGCTTTTGGCAGCTGTTCCTGGCGCGGGTCGGCGTCGGCGTCGGCGAAGCCGGCGGCGTTGCGCCGGCCTATTCCCTGGTCGCGGACTACTTTCCGCCGCATCAGCGCGCCCGGGCCTTGGCGATCTATTCATTCGGCATTCCGATCGGCAGCGCGGCCGGCGTCGTCTTCGGCGGCGTGATCGCCGAGAAGATCGATTGGCGGGCGGCGTTTTTCATCGCCGGTTTCGCCGGCCTGCTGCTTGCGCCGCTGTTCAAGCTGACCGTGCGCGAGCCGGTGCGCGGGCGATTTGATCCGCCGCGCGAGGGCGCCGCCGCCGTTTCAATCTGGGAAGTCTTAAAGGTTCTTCGAGGCAAACCGAGTTTCTGGGCCCTGACGCTCGGCGCGGCCTGTTCCTCGATGATGGGCTACGGCATTTTCTTTTGGCTGCCGTCGTTTTTCGCGCGCTCGTTCGGCCTCAACGTGATCGAGACGTCGCTGTTGTTCGGCTCGGTCCTGCTCAGCGCCGGGATTCTCGGGATTTGGATGGGCGGCCTGCTGGCCGACCGGCTCGGGCAAAAAAACCGGGCGGCCTACGCCCTGGTGCCGGCTGTGGCGTTCTTGTTCACGACGCCGCTTTACGCGGCGGGCGTGTTGGCGCCGTCGCCCTACCTCTCCGTGGTCCTGTTCTTTGCCCCCGTCGCCCTGGGTCTGTTGTGGCTGGGGCCGGTGTTGTCGGCGTTTCAGCATCTCGTGCAACCGCACATGCGGGCGACGGCGTCCTCGGTGTTCTTGCTCATCAACAACCTATTGGGGATCGGGGGCGGAATCTACATCCTGGGCCGCCTCTCCGACTTGTTGCGCCCCCAGTTCGGCGACGAGTCGCTGCGCTATTCGATTCTGTTCGGATCGCTGTTCTACCTCCTCGCGGCCGGTTTTTTCTGGTTGGCGGCGAAGCGGTTGGCGAAAGATTGGGAAAGCTAGGCGGCGCGCCCCGCGTTGCCCGCCCTTGTGGCCTGTGCTGTGCTGCTCGAAGGGTGTTCGGAAGCCTAGCGATCGGCGGCGTCATGAGAGGGATCTGCGTTGTCCTCGTGGCGGTCAGCACGTGGCTGATGTCGGCGCCGGCGCACGCCATCCCGCCGCCCGCCGACGTCGCCGCCGCGATCGAGCGCGAGATGGCGAGCGGGTCGTACCAATCCGACTTGCCGGCCGTACCCGAAATCCCGGACGCGCCGAGGTTGAACATCGGGTTTCCCGACGAACTCATTTGGCTCGCCCGCCTGTTGTTGATCGCCGGCGGGGCGATTGTCGTTTTCTTTATCGGCCGCGCCTTAATCGCCCGGCTGCGCGACCCGCCTGGACCGCGCAAAACGAAAGACCATCCGGCGCGCGCGTCGGTGTCTATTTCGGCGACGGAACGGGAGGCGGCGAACGATCCGGACGCCTTGGCCGCCGCCGGAGATTTTCCGGGAGCCATCCGTGTCTTGTTCGCCCGCGCGCTTGTCGCCGCGGCGCGGGCGCTGTCGCGCGACGCTCCACCGTCGGACACTGGGCGCGAAGCGTTGCGTCGCCTGGATCCGCCGCAGGACGCGCGCGCGCCGCTGTCGACGCTGGCGCGTCAAGTCGAGGCGGCTGTGTTCGCGGGCCGCGGCGCGAACGCCGCCGACTACGCCGCCGCCCGGCAGGCGCTGGCGGCCCTGACGTCGGCGCTTGGGGGCGCGCGTGCCTAGCCCCGACGGCGGCTTCCGCACCGGATTCGCGGCGCTCGCCGCCGTCGTGGGCGTCGGCGCGTTCTTGACCGCGATCGTGTTGTCGTCGTTCGAAGGCCAAGGCCGGTTCATCATCTCCGCCGGAAACGACTCCTATTCCTATTCGGCGGTCGGTCATCGCGCCCTCGTCGAGGCGCTGACGGCGGCCGGCGCCCCGATCGAGATCAAGCAAAACCGCCGCCCCGGCGACGCCGGGTCCGACGACGTCGTCCTCTTCCTTGAGCCCGGCGCCGATGATTTGGGTGGACTTGACTACGGCGACGACGGCGTCGTCGCCGGCGCCGACCTCTGGAAGCTCGACATCGACGCTGTGTCGGTGATCGCGCTTCCCAAGCGCTTCGCCGTTGCGCACCCGGCCAACCCGAGACGGGTCATGTCCGCGCCGGCCCTCGACGTCACGGCGCCGCAGGCGCTTGTCGACGCGCTGTTCGGCGGCGCAGACGCCGCGCCGACGCTGAAACGCGTCGATGCGGCGACGATCGAATTGGGCCACCTGTCTCCCGGTCCGGACTTGGCCGACGCCCAGTTGTTGCCGGTTGACGCCTTTGATCGGCCGCTGGCGTGGTCAGACGAAGGCGCTGTCGCCGGATACCTTTTCCGCGAGGGCCGGCGCGTCTTGCTCGTCACTGATCCCGATGTGTTCGCCAATTTCATGATGGACGAAGAGAACGCGTCCGGATTCGCCGCGCGCTTGATCGACACCGCGGCAAGCGCGCGCGGACGGATCCTCGTCGATGAGGAAATCCACGGTTTCGGACTGGATCCGAACCTTGTGCGGGCGATGCTCGCGCCGCCGTTCTTGCAGGCCAATCTCGCAGTTTTCGTCGCCGCCTTGTTCGCCGTGTGGACCGGACTTGTGCGCGTCGGGCCGCCGCTCTCGGCCGCCCCGCGCGATCTCGATACGGTGGACGCGCCGCTTATGGACGCGTCCGCCGAACTGGTCGTGCGCGCCGGCGACTACACCCGAATCGCGGACCGGTACGCGGTCGGGCTTTTGCGCCGCGCCGCAACGGTCTTGCATGTGCGCGACGGGCGTAGCGACGGCGAACTCGTTCAGTGGGCGTCGGACGTGGAACGCTCGCGCGGCATGGCGCTGGCGTTCTCAGACCTTCGGAACATGGCCGCCTCTGCGTCGACGTCGGCGACGGCGCGCGCTCAGGCGGTTCATTCCCTACGCATTTGGTACGAGGAAATCACGCATGGCTCTGGAACACGTCGCCCGGCTGGCTGAGAGCGTTCGCACAGAAGTGGGCAAAGCCTATGTCGCCGGCGGCGAGGCGGTGGAGTTGTTGCTCATCGCCCTGCTGGCGCAAGGCAACATCTTGCTCGAAGGACCGCCCGGCGTCGCCAAGACGCTGTTGGTGCGGGCCTTCGCCAAGAGTCTTCGGCTCGACTTCGGGCGCATCCAATTCACCCCGGATCTGATGCCCGGCGACGTCGTCGGCACCACCATCTTCAATTTTCAGGCGAACGAATTCCGGCTCGTGAAGGGCCCGGTGTTCACCGAAGTGCTGCTCGCCGACGAGATCAACCGCACGCCGCCGAAGACGCAGGCGGCGCTTCTCGAGGCGATGCATGAGCGTTCGGTGACGATTGAAGGCGAGAGCCACCAGCTGTCGCCCTTTTTCATGACCGTGGCGACTCAAAACCCGATCGAGCACCAAGGCACCTATCCGCTGCCCGAAGCCCAGCTTGACCGTTTTCTTTTCAAACACGCCATCGGCTATCCGACGGAAGCCGATGAGCGCGAAATCATCGTCCGCCATGGCGTGCACGGCGACGGAAAACTCGATGATTTCGACATTCAGCCGGTCGCTGACCCGGAGGCGATCACCGCGGCCCGCGCCGCCATCGGCGGACTGACGGTTTCCGACCCGGTGATCGACTATGTCTTGCGGCTTGTGCGCGCCACGCGCGAGCATCCGGGACTTGAATTCGGAGCATCGCCGCGGGCCGCGGCGATGCTGACGCGGGGCTGCCGGGCCGCGGCGGTGCTCGACGGACGCGATTATGTCCTGCCCGACGACGTCAAGCGGCTCGCGCGCCCGGTGTTGAGGCACCGCGTGATTCTGGCGCCGGCCGCGGAGATGGAGGGCGCCACGGCCGACCGCATCGTCGACGAAATACTCGACGCCGTCGCGCCGCCGCGATGATCGCGCCAACCCCGAGGGCCGCCGTCCTAATCGGGCTTGCGGCGATCGTCGCCTTTTCGATCGCCTTGACGGTTCCGTCGCGCCCGGCGTTGGTGCTTGCGCCGGCGATCCTGGCGTTCCTCGCCGTCGTCTTGGACGCCGCACGGTCGCCTGGCGGGCGCCGATTCTCCGTCGCCGTGACGGCGCCGGACGAGATCCACGCCGGGTTGAGTGACGTCGCGGTCGTCGTCGTCGAACGCCGCGGCGGCTTGACGCCGATTTGGCTTCGCGCGGTGCTCGAGACGCGCGCCGAAATCATCGCGCCGCCGCCCGCCGCCTGGATGCGGCTCGGCGCCGATGAACACGCGGAGTTGCACTTTCCGCTTCGGCCGGTTCGCCGCGGAATCGCAACCCTGCCTCGATTGTGGCTGTCGTGGACCGGCCCGTGGGGGCTGGCGCGGCGCCGCGATCGTCGCCGGCTCGACACCCGGGTGGCCGTCGTGCCGAACACGCGCACGGCCCGCGACATCGCCTTGAGTCTCGGCGCCCGCGAAGCCTTGTCCGGCCTGAAGCCGCAAGCGCTGCAGGGTGAAGGCTCGGAACTGGAGGCGCTGCGCGCCTATGTGCCCGGCATCGATCCGCGCTCGATCGACTGGAAACGTTCGGCGCGCCACATGGACTTGGTGTGTCGGGAATTTCGCGCCGATCGCAATCACCCGGTGATCCTGGGCGTCGACTGCGGCCGGCTGATGCGCGAACGGGTCGACGGCGCGGCGCGGCTCGACCACGCGATTGCGGCGTCGTTCGCGCTCGGTTGGGCGGCGCTCAAGTCCGGCGATCGGGTCGGCTACTACGCGTTCGACAGCCGCCCGCGCCTGTCTCTGGCGCCGAGCGCCGGACCCAGCGCTTTCGGACTTATCCGGCGCGCGGCCGCCAGCGTCGAGTACAGTTCCGAAGAGACCAATTTTACGCTCGCCCTGACGGATCTTGCCGGGCGCTTGAACCGACGCGCTCTGGTCGTGGTGATGACTGAATTTGAAGACGCAATCGGGGCCGAGTTGATGATTGAGAACGTCGGCCGGCTGGCGCGGCGCCATCGGGTGCTGTTCGTGACCACGCCGGACCATGGGTTGACCGAACTGGCCGAGGCCCGACCCGACACGCCGCACGACGCGGTGAAGGCCGTCGTCGCCGGGGACTTGTTGCGCGACAGGGCCGAGGTGTTTTCGCGCTTGCGCCGTCTCGGAGCCGAGTGCGTCGAGGCCCCGCCCAAGGCCATGGCCGCCGTCGCCGTGGAACGCTACCTCAACATGAAACGAGAGGATCGGCTGTGAGCGAAGGCCTCAAGAGCGCCGTCTTCCGACGCGAGCGCGAAGCGACGTGGAGACGCCTGCAGTCCTTGGTCCGAAAGGCGGAGGAGAAAGGCTTGCGCGCCTTGACGACAGAGGAATTGATCGCCCTGCCGCAGCTCTATCGCGCCACTCTCGCCTCCTTGTCGGTGGCCCGCGACGTGTCGCTTGACGCAAGCTTGATCGCTTACCTCGAAAACCTGTCGTTGCGCGCGCACCTGTTCGTCTACGCGGTGCGCGAAACCTTCGGCCAGGCGGTCAACGGCTTTTTCGGCGAAACTCTGCCACGCGCCGTCCGGGCCGCCGTCGCGCATGTGGTGCTCGCCGGCGCTGCTCTCGCCTTGGGCGCGACCGTCGCCTACGCCCTGGTGATGGGCTCCGACGAATGGTTTTACGCCTTCGTGCCCGAACACCTCGCCGGCGGCCGTACGCCCGACGCCGACGTCGAGCACCTTCGCAGCACTCTGGCGGGGGGCGGCGGCGGTGAAGGTGGCCTGGCGATCTACGCGACCAGCTTGTTCGTGCACAACGCCGGCATCGGCTTGTTCGCGTTCGCCCTCGGATTCGCGGCCGGCGTGCCTACCCTCGCGCTGTTGTTCTACAACGGCGCGGTGCTTGGAGCCTTCATCGCCTTGTTCGTGTCGCGCGGCCTCGGCGCCGAGATGGCGGGCTGGCTGACCATCCACGGCGCCACCGAACTGTTCGCGGTGATCTTGTGCGGCGCGGCGGGCTTGATGGTGGCGGGAGCGGCCCTGTTTCCAGGCGATCGACGGCGCTTGGACGCCATGGCCGAAACCGGACACCAAGCCGCCGTTGTCGCCGCCGGCGCGGTGCCCTTGTTCTTCGCCGCAGGACTTTTGGAAGGCTTCGGGCGGCAACTGATCGAGGATACGGGAACACGGCTCGCCATCGGGCTCGGAATCTTCGGCCTGACGATCACCTACCTCGCTCTCGCCGGCCGCGAGCGCCGATGAACGCCGGCGCCCGCCTCTACGAAGAGGCCGCCAAGACGGCGGCGAAGGGCGTGCGCACGTTGGTGACGCCGGAAGGCGCGGCCTTGAACGTCAAGCTGGCCTCGATCGGCGACCGGTTCGGCGCCCTCGTCCTCGACGTCTTGTTCATTTTTCTCGCCATCGCGGCGTTCGGACTGTTCATGGCCTGGGTCGGCAGTCTCGGCGTGCCGACGCTGGCGCTCATCGTCTGGCTGCTGGTGTTTTTCGGCGTCCGATTTTTCTACTTCGTGTACTTCGAGATCGCCTGGCGCGGCGCGACTCCAGGAAAACGCATCGTCGGCGTCCGGGTCGTCGACCGGGGCGGCGCGGCCTTGACCAAGGAAGCCGTATTGGCGCGCAATTTTCTGCGTGAGATCGAGCTTTTCTTGCCGATGACCTTGCTTCTCTCCGGCGCGGGCTTCGGGCTGGGCGCCTTGATCTCGCTGGCGATTTTCATCTGGATCGTCTGCCTCTTGATCGTCCCCTTCATCAACAAGGACCGCATGCGCGCCGGCGACATCGTCGGCGGCACGCTCGTGATCCGTCAGCCGAAGCCGATCCTGATGGAAGATCTGGCGGCCTCACAAACCGCGGACGGGTTCGCCTTCACCCGCGAGCATCTCGCTCACTACGGCGCGTTCGAGCTGCAGACCCTGGAAGCGCTTTTGCGCCGCCCGCCAGGTCCGGTGCGCAACGATACCATGGCGGCCGTGCACGCGCGGATCGCCGCCAAGATTGGCTGGACACGAGCCGAACCGAGCACCGAAGCGTTCTTGCGCGCCTATTATCGGGCCTTGCGCGAACACCTGGAGCGGCAAGCCTTGTTCGGGTTGCGCAAGAAGCACAAACACGACGAGCCGCAAAAACCGACGGCGCCGGAGGGTTGAGCGTCAGGCGAACACGTCGGCGAGCTGTTCGGCGCCGACGCCTTCTTTGATACGGCGCAGCTCGAAATAGGCGACCGCCGCGGCGACAGCGGGGAACGCGGTTGAAACGACGTAGTAGACGCCTTGAATGGCGTAGTTCGCGACAAGCTGCTCGTTCGACCCTACAGCCCAGTTGGTCAACACCGCCGTCTGGAAAAGGTTGATGATGAACGAAAAAACGATCGACAGAATGAAAAGAACCACGCCAAGGCCGAACAGCGCGAAGAGGTTGTCGCGGGTGAGATCCGTGCTCCGGCCCAAGGCCGTCACCCACCGGCCTTCGACGGCGGAAACCGGAATCGCGACGAACAGCATCAACGACACGATCACGCCAGGAACGACGAGCAGCACCAAGCCGATCATCGTGAACAAAATAGCGATCAACTGAACCACGAACACCCGCGGCGCCGCTCGGGCGCAGACCTGAATCATTTTTCCAAATCGCACGCCGCGTCCGCTGAGCGAGTCGAACACGCCGACCACGACGCCGGCCGTCGCCACGGCGTAGGCCAGAATCCAGAAACTAAGCATCCCGGCGACAATCGTGACGATTCCGACAATGTTGTAGGCGCCGCCGGGCGGCGAATTCGTCATCGATTCAAGACCGTCGCGGCCCAGCGCCCACATGGCGGCGACCGCAAGCGTTCCGACGGCGGCGAAACTCAAGACCGTCACAAACGTGATTGGAACAACGTGCCGGAAAAAGATGCGAAACGTCACTGTCAGAACATGGCCGATGTTGAAGTCGTCCGGCCCCGGCGATCGGCCTACGTCGCTCATGCGTTCCCTCCCCCGCGCCTGGACCGCCATATTTTCAGGCGATCGGCTGCGGGAAAAGTCCCAAGTCACCAAGTGATGGTGGAATGGTCGGAGCGGCCGGATTCGAACCGGCGACCCCCTGTCCCCCAGACAGGTGCGCTAACCGGGCTGCGCCACGCTCCGACGTCCGCCGGGATCGGCGGAGGGCTCTTCTACTCCGGGCCCGCCGTCGCCGCAACGCGCGTCGCGCGCCTCGGTCAAGGCTCGTTGCAGCCGCGCTTGAATTCGTTCCAGCCGCCCAAGGCTGTCCCGCAGCGCGGCGACGGAAGGGGCGGCCGCTGACGGAGACGGACCCGCGGCGGCGGTCGTCGCAGCTTGCGCGTCGACAACGCCCGCTCCCACGGCCATGACGTGGGCGACGCCGCGCTCGCTCAATATTCTGCGGACGCCTTTCACGGTCAGCCCTTCGCCGCTCAACAACCGGCTGAGACCCTTGAGAAGGTCGATGTCTTCGGGACGGTAATAGCGTCGGCCGCCGGCGCGTTTGAGCGGCCGCACCTGCGTGAACTTCGTTTCCCAGGCGCGCAGCACGTGAGCCGGTTCGCCGACCAGCTTGGCGGCTTCGCCGATGGTGCGAAACGCTTCAGCCGACTTTTCCGGCGGCGGCGTCACCGCGACAGAGCCGCGTCGACGCGCTCCTTCAGGACCTGCGAC
>JAJFFL010000050.1 GCA_021776705.1 Alphaproteobacteria bacterium | reverse complement strand
GACGCGCCGGGTTGAGCGCCGCGGCCGGCGGCCGCGTCAGCCGCCGCAGGGCCGGCTGGACGCCGCGCGCTTGAAGCACGAACAAGCGCGCAGCCGCCCGCGGGCGAGTTGGCGGAAGTGGTCGTCGAGCGCTTCCGCGAGGATGTCCTGGTGCGACGTGTCGAGCAGCGCCGCGGCGAGTCGCAGCTGGCGCGACTGGCCGGCCGTCAGCCGCACCGCGGCCTTCAACACCTTGTCGTCGTCGTCGGGCCGCAACGCCGCGGCGCGGTCGCCGGCCGGGCGCGCGCCGTCGCCGGCGTCGCGCCGGGCGACGGAGTAGCGCTCGGCGTCGCCGGGGCGCGGCGCGGCCGGCATTTTCGGCGGTTCGACCGACGGCGCGGCGGCGCCTTTGCGCACCAGCAAGCCGCCGTGGATGGAGGCGAAAGTGGCAGGGGTCATGGCGACGTTCCTTCAGCGGGGCCGACTCAACCGGCGCGGCGGCGTCCGAAGCAGATGACTTTGCGGCGGTCGCTGGCGCCTGTCGGCGGCCCGCGGTCCTCCGTCCGGCGTTCAAGCCCGTCCCATTCGCCGGTGATTTCGTTGCGCCCGAATCCGACCAGCGCCGGCTCCGGCTTGACGACGGGCTTGACGGTCGGCGGCGGCGCGGGCGCGGCGGACGCGAAGATCTCTTCGTCGTCGTCCTCGTCGTCGCCGTCGGACTCGACGTCGGCGGTGGTCGCCGACGCCGGGGTCAGAGCGGCGGCCGAAAACTCCGCGCGGCGGTCGAGGTCCACGTCCTCGACGTCGCCGACGAGTCGTTTCACGCGGTCGTGGAGGTAGGCCCACAACAGGGCGACCTCGACGGCGGACTTGGAGTCTTCGCGGACCTCGCCGACGGTGCGGCCGTCGATCATCGAGGCGGCGAAGTCGACGCGGTGGTGAATCGTCACCGGCGCGACGACCCCGTGCTGCGACAGGGCCACCGCGGTTTCGCCGGTGATCCGGGCGCGGGCGGTCGCTGAATTGACGACGAAGACGAGGGCCTTGCGGTAGGACTCGACGATGTCGACCGTCGGCCCGACGGCGCGCAGGTCGTGCGGGCTCGGCCGGGTCGGCACGACCACCAAGTCGGCGTGGGCGACGACGTTGGCGATCGACTCGGTGACCGCCGGCGGCGTGTCGATGACGATGGTTTTGAAGCCGTTGCGCTTGAGGTGTTCGATGCCTTCGCCGAGGTCGCGGATCGGCACTTGCGCGAACGCCGGCGTCGACGCGGCGCGCGCGTTCCACCACTTTGCGAGACTGCCTTGCGGGTCGGTGTCGATCAGCGCCACGGGCCCGTGTCCGGCGCGTTCGGCCTCGACCGCGACGTGGCCGGACAGGGTCGTCTTGCCGGACCCGCCCTTTTGCGACGCGAACACGATGACGCTTGGATGGTTCGCCATGTCCTTCTCCCATCAACCGCCCGCCGCGCCGAACGCGCCGGGCCGTGTGTCGGGGGAAGGACATCACGGCGGGTCCTGCCGCCGGCTTAGAAATTCCGTTCGCAATTGACGCGGATGCGGTTCAACTTCGGCGTTCGGCTTTAGCCATGACGACCGCGGCGTCCGCCAGGATTCAGCCGCCGCCGGAAATGCCGGCGCGCGTTAGGCTTAACCGCGATCGCGGCCGCGCCCGGCGTTCATTCTTCGCCAATCACGATCACAGACGGCTGCAACGCCTCGACGCCGAATTCGGCGCCGGAGAAGGCCGCCAGCGCGGCGTCGAAATCGTGCCGGCCGGGCGAGGCGCTGCAGGACCCGGGGGCCTCGGGGTAGCTCATGATCGTGTTGCGCGCGGCGGCGCGGCCGAGCGCGTTGCGGTCGCGGGTGAGGATCGACAGGTCCTGGTTGCGGATCGCGCTGACCGCCTGGCCGCCGAAGCTGACGAGGTTGCCGGCGCCCTTGTAGCGAAACGCCGTCTCCATGTCGGCGGCGAGGTTGCGGCAGGCCGCCAGATTCGCGCCCTTGAACGTGTCGAAGTAGTTCGTCAGGGCGTTGGCGAAGGCGGTGTCGCAGAGCTTGTCGTCGTGGCCGAGGGTCTCGTAGCAAACGTCGTGGCCGAAGCAGAGCGCGTCGAGTTCGTCGACCGGAGGCCAGGCCGCCGCGAGGGTGTCGAGCCGCGCGGCGCGGTCGGCTGGCGGCGCGGCTTGTGTCGGATTTCCGGCCCCGCAGTAGTCGCCGTAGCGGAACAGCTTGCGTTCCGCTTCGGCGCCGTCCGAGGTCAGCACATAGGGGTTGTTGGCGCACGCCGCCGCCGCCAGCAAAGCCGCCGCGAGAGCGATTCCGGACCGCGTGATCGTCATCATCCTCGTCCCCAAGTCGGGCCGATTCCCGCCGCGCGCGGTGTCACTCCCAATAGTAAGCCGGTCGTCGCGCGTCGCCGGTCTCGACTTCGTTGAGCGTCAAAGCGTCGTACAGCCGCCCGTTGAGCATCACGAAGGCGATGTCGTCGGAATTGCGGATGTCCTGCAACGGGTCGGCGTTCATGACCACGAGGTCCGCGAGCTTGCCCGCCTCGAGCGAGCCGAGATCGCGGTCGAAGCCGAGGTGGCGCGCCGGATCGACGGTGGCGCGCTTGAGGATCTCGATCGGGCTCATGCCGCCGCGGGCGAACGACCACATCTCCCAATGCGCCGCCATGCCCCATTCCTGGCCGTGGGCGCCGATCGAGACCGGCACGCCGCGCTCGGCCAGGGCCTTCGCGGTTTTGGCGCTGACGGCCTCATGGAAGTCGGTGTCGGGAGCCTTGGTGCGGCGCACGTTGCGCGGGATCAGGATCGCCGGGGGCACGTGCCGCGACAAGATCGGGTGCAGCCAGACGTCGTCGACCATGCGCCAATAGGGATCGGAACCCATGCCGCCGTAGGTCACGCCCAGGGTCGGCGTATAGCCCACCTCGGTCTGGGAATAGAACGACAGCACGTCTTCGTAGAGCGTCGACTGCGGCAGATTGTGCTCGATGCTGGTGTTGCCGTCGGCGACCATGGCGAGGTCCATGTGGAAGAGCGAACCGCCCTCCGCCACGACCGCGAGGTCTTCCTCTTTCGCCGCCGCGACCACCCACAGGCGCTGCAGGCGCTGCGGCTGGTTGTAGTTCTTGATCGCGTGGGCGCCTTGGAACTTCAGGCGGCGGACATGCTCGCGGGCGTCGTCGAGGTCTTGGATGTCGGCGAAAAAGCCCGGCGCCTTGGCGCCGTAGACGACCTCGCCGGTGGAGAAGGCGCGCGGACCGAGCAGGGCGCCGGCGCGCTGGTATTCCGACGCCGCGAAGATCGCGCTCGCCGAGCTCGACGGGTTGAAGATCGTCGTGACCCCGAACGCGAGGTGGGCTTGAGCCGACCAGTTCTGTTCCGGGATGATGTCGTCGACGGCCTCGGAACCGTGCGAATGGGCGTCGATGAAGCCGGGCGTGATCACTTTGCCGGCGACGTCGATCACGTGCGCGGTGGCCGGCACGTCGATGTCGGCGCGCGCCCCGACCGCGACGATGCGGTTGGCGTCGATCAGCACGACGCCGTCGTCGATGACGCCGCCGTCGTCGCCGGTCATGGTCACCACCTTGGCCCCGACCAGGGCGACAAGGCCGTCCGGCTTGGCGGCCGTGACCGTCATCGCCAGCGACACGCCGTCGGTCGGCGGCGCGAATCCGTCGTCGGCGGCTTCGTCGTCGGCGTCGGCCGCGTCGCCGTCCGCGTCGTCGTCGTCATCGTCGTCGGACTTCGGCGGCTCGGGCAGATCGGGCAGCGCGTCGGCGACGCGGGCGGAATACAGCGTCGGCCCGAGCGTCCAATTGATCTGCGCGCCGCCGTGGGTCCAATGCGGCCACGTCGCGCCGTCGGCGCTGACTTCGACGATCGGCACGCCGCCGCCGCCCTTCGCCGCGTCCAGGTTCTGCGGTCCCGGCGTCATCGGCATCACGTAGGCGTCGTAGTTCTCGAGGAAGGCGAGGTGGTCGCCGGTCGGCGACACGGCGTAGCCCTGGACCATGCCGCCGGAGGCGTGGTCGCGGCGGTCCTGGCCGTTGAGGTCGACCGAGATCAGCTTTTGCTGGTCGTCGCCGGAGACGGTGAGAAAGAGTCGGTCGCCGGCGGCCGCGAACTGCGGCGCGCCGCCGTCGCCGGTGATCTTGGTCATGTCGCCGCCGCCCGACGGGGCGCGGAACACGCCGGTCGATTCCGACCACTCCGGCGCCGTCAGAAAACCGCCGGAGCCCTTTTCGAACACCACCGTTCCGCCGTCGGGCGAGAACACCGGCCGGCGGTAGTGGCCAGGCTCGTTGGTGACCGCGCGTTCGCCGCGGCCGTTGGCGTTGACGGTGCGCACGGAGCCCAACGCGTCGTCGTCCCAGGTCACGAACACGATCCGGGACCCGTCGCGCGACCACGACGGGAACAGCTCGCGGCGCCCGGACTCGTCGCGGGTCAGTCGCGACGCGTCGCCGCCGGCGGCGTTTTGGACGTAGAGCTTGCCGAGGCTTTCGAACACCACCCGGCCGCCGTCGGGCGACACGGTCGCGAACCGCGGCATCCGGGTTTCAAACGTGTCCGGCGCGACCTCGACCTGCGGCCGCGGCGGGGCGATGACGGCGCGCGTGTCGGCGACGTGGAAGGGGATGACTTCGACCGCGCCGGTGGCGAGCGTCAGCTTCTTGATCCGGCCGCCGTCCCAGAACACCAGGGCGCGCGAATCCGGCGTCCAGTCCATGTTGGGGTAGAGCCCTTGAACGCCCCAGACCTCCTGCAGATCCTGATCGACGAGGTCGTGCAGCATGCGCACTTCGCCGGACGTCAGGTCCTTGAGGTAGAGCTTGGAGTCGGCGCGCTCACGGCGCACGAAGGCGATGGACGCGCCGTCGGGCGACGGCGTCGGGCGCACCGCGCCGCCGGTCCCGGAGACCGCGACGTCGATGTCGCCGGTCTCCAATTCGTAGCGCTTGATGACGAACAGCTGGCCGTTGGAGTCGTCGGCGTACTGGAACGAATTCCCGGGCGTCGAGGATTGGGTGTAATATACGAAGCGCCCGTCCGGCGAGAACATCGGTTCGCCGAGCTCCTTTTGGTAGGCCTCGCTCGGCCGCTCGACCAGCTGCACGCCGGAACCGCCGCCGAGATGGTAGAGCCAGATTTCGCCGGTCCCGAGGGAACGCGACGTCGTGAAGTGCTTGCGGCCGGCGATGTAGGCGCCGTCCGGACTCCAGGTCGGGTTGTTGAGCAGCCGGAACGACTCCTTGGTGACCTGGCGCAGGTCGGAGCCGTCGGCGTTCATGATCCAGATGTTGTCGCCGCCTTCGCGGTCGGAGATGAAGGCGATCCGCGCGCCGTCCGGCGAAAACCGCGGCTGCATCTCCCAGGGAAAGCCGGAGGCGATCGCGGTCGCCTCGCCGCCGGCGATCGGCAGCGTATAGATGTCGCCGAGCAGATCGAAGGCGATCGTCCGCCCGTCGGGGCTGACGTCGAGACTCATCCAGGTGCCTTCGTCGACGTCGATGGTCACGTCCGTGGTCGGCAGCGGCGGGTCGACGACGCTCCATTTCGGTTCGTCGGCCTCCTCCGCGGCGACGGCCGCCTCGTCGTCGGGCGCGGCGGTTTCCGCGTCCTGGCCGCACGCGGCGAAGCTGAGAGCGAGTGCGGCGATGAAAGCGGTGATGCGCGCGACCATGTGCGGTCCCCCCGGACGAAATTCGCAGAAAAGTCGAGGCGGAGCCTAGGCGGGACTTCCGTCCGGGCACAAGGTTCAAATCCGATGGAACGCGACGGCTAGGCCGAGTGCTTCGTTTTGACGAAGCAATTTTCTGACGCTATCGCCGATCCATGACAGATGACGTCGGGCGATTCAGGCGCGCCTATCCGCAGATTTGGTTTGCCTGCCACGTCCGCCATCGCGGTCGCGGCGAGGCGGGTTTGACCGACCGCGAGGCGTCGATCCTGTCGCATTTGGCGGTCGCCGACGCGGCGTCATTGGCCGTGTTGGCGCGGCATCTCGGGCTCGCGCCTTCGACGTTGTCGGAGGCGTTGAAGCGACTTGAATCGAGCGGCTGGATTCGCGTTGCGCCCGACCACGGCGACAGGCGGCGCAGAGGCGTGACGGTCACGGAACAAGGGCGCCGAGCGCTCAACGGCGCGTCGGGGCTCGACGGCGGCCGCGTGGCGGCGCTTTTGGATCGTCTCGGCGCGGCGGAACGCAAACGGGCGCTCGACGGTTTGGACGCGCTCGCCGTCGCGGCGCGGAACTTGCGCTCAGCCGCCGACCCCGCGGAGGACGACTAGATGTTCAAGTGGCTCTTGATCGCCGCCGGCTCGATCGCGCTGGCGGGATCCGCCTTCTTCGTTTGGGGCGCCTCGCTGCCGCGCGATCACATGGCGCGGTCGGCGGCGGTCGTTCCTCAGCCGGCGGACGACGTGTTGGCGAAAATCAAAGACGTTGAGGGCTATCCGACTTGGCGCGCGGGCGTGGCGCGCGTGGACATCGTCGCGACGGATCCCTTGCGTTGGCGCGAAACCACGCAACAGGGAGCGCTTACGTTCGAACGGATCGCCATGGAGTCGCCAACGCGGCTCGCCGCGCGTGTCATCGACGACGGGCAAGGATTCGGTGGAACGTGGACCTACGAAGTCGTGTCCGAAAGCGCATCGTCGACGCGCGTGACGATCACCGAGGAGGGCTACGTCGACTCGGCGTTGTTTCGAGCTGTGTCGGCGATGTTCTTTGATCCGCACGCCACCATGAACGCTTTCCTGGTCGACTTGGGCGCGGCGTTCGGTGCGGACGTTGCGCTTGAAGAACTTGACTGACGTTCGCCCCTAAAGCGGCGCGCATTGCGCTTCCAGCCACGCCTTCACGTCGCCGTCGAGCTTCGGCCCGACACGCTCCAGGACCGCCATGTGGTAGGCGTCGACCCAGGCGCGTTCGTCTTTGGTCAGCATTTTCTTGACGATCAACAACCGCTCCAGCGGCGCCATCGTCAGAGTTTCGAAGCCGTGCATCGGCACGTCGCCGCCGACGATGTCCTCCGCCGGCGTGACCACGATCAGGTTTTCGATGCGGATGCCGTAGCCGTCGGTCTTGTAGTAGCCAGGTTCGTTGGAGACGATCATCCCCGGTTTCAGCGCCACGGTGTTCGGCCACGGGGCGATCCGTTGCGGGCCTTCGTGGACGCCGAGGTAGCTGCCGACGCCGTGGCCGGTGCCGTGCTTGTAGTCGAGGCCGCGCATCCACAACGCCGCGCGCGCCAGGACGTCGAGCTGCGAGCCGGTGGTCCCCTCTGGGAACCGGATCGTCGCCAGGGCGATGTGGCCCTTGAGCACCAGGGTGTAGCGCTCCTTCATTTCCGGCTTCGCCCGGCCGATGGGGGCGACGCGGGTGATGTCGGTGGTGCCGTCCGGGTACTGGGCCCCGGAGTCGACCAAGAACAAGGAGCCGCGCTTGAGCTTGCGGTTGGTCTTGGTGTTGACCCGGTAATGCACGATCGCGCCGTTGGGACCGGCGCCGGAGATTGTCTCAAACGAAATATCGCGCATCTCGGGGCTGGTGCGGCGCAGCTCTTCGAGCTTCACCACCGCCTCGATCTCGTCGACCTTGCCGGTCTGGGCGTCGGTGGCGAGCCAATGCAGGAAGCGCGTCACCGCGGCGCCGTCGCGGACGTGGGCGCGGCGGGCGCCGGCGATCTCGACATCGTTCTTGCACGCCTTCGGCAGGGCGACGATGTCCATGCCCTTGTCCAGGGTTGCGCCCGCGGCCTTGAGGCGGTCGAAGTGCCACGCCGACGTGGTCGCGGGATCGACGCGCACGCGCTTGCCGCCGAGTTCGGCGAGCGCGGCGGCGATGTCGGTCTCGTCGCGCACCGCCACCGCATTGCCGAGGTGGGAGCGCACAACGTCGGTCATTTTCTCCGGGGCCACGAACAGATCGACCTGGCCGTCGGCCTTGAGCACCGCCGCGCCGAGCGGCAGCGGCGAACAGGCGACGTCGCCGCCGCGCACGTTGAGCAGCCAGGCGAGCGACGCCGGGGCGGTGATCAGGGCGGCGTCGAGGTGCTTGGACGTCAGTTCCTTGGCGAGCCGGGCGCGCTTTTCGGCGTGGCTTTCGCCGGCGAACCCGAGATCGTGCGGGACCAGCTGGGCGCGCGGCGGCGGCGGCCGGTCGGCCCACGCCGCGTCGATCGGGTTCGCCTCGACCGCGACCAGTTCGGCGTCCGCTTCGGCGGCGGCTTTTTCGAGCGGCGCCACCGAGTCGGGGCTGTGCAGCTTGGGGTCGTAGCCGATCCGGGAGCCCGCGGGCGCATGGGCGCGGATCCAATCGGCGAGGGCGCCGGACGTGAAGTCTTCGTGGGCGAACAGTTCGCCGTCGGCCTGGGTGCGCACCTGCAGCGTGTAACGGCCGTCGGCGAACACGGCGGCCTTGTCGGCCAACACGATCGCGGCGCCGGCGGAGCCGGTGAAACCGGTCAGCCAGGCGAGCCGCTCGTTGGCCGCGGGCAGGTATTCGTTTTGATACTCGTCCTCGTGCGGGACGATGAATCCGTCGAGTCCGGCCGCGGCGAGCGCCTTGCGCAGCTTGGGCAGGTTGGCGCGGCCGTGCTTGGGCCCGCCTTTGACATCGAAGCTCTGATACATGTCCGGGAACCTAAGCACCCGGCCGAGCGGCGGCAATCGCGATCGTCCACCGGCGAGCTATCCCTTTTCGCATGGCTTGCCTGCGTCGGCGCGGGTTCTCCTTGCCGCGAAGTTGCGTACTTATCGTCGCGCAATAAGAAGCCGCCGGCCTCAAAGGCGGCGATTGCGAAACAAGGAGTGCATTGCATGTCGCTTGCTGAAGCCTTCGCGCGCGTCGACGCGCCCGCCATGTTCCACCGCCTGTTCAAGGGCGGGGTCGCGGCGGATCCGCAATCTTATCTCGACGCAGAAGGCGTCATCGGTCGGATCGATTCCTCCACGGGCGTCGTCGACGCCGACGCGCTGACCACCGCGGCGGCCAACGATTTGTCGGCGCTTCTGCGCCCGCACCTCGTCGACCGCCGCGCCGCGCGTTCGGACCGTCGCGCGGTCCGCGCCCTCTAGTCACCAACTGAGAACGAGCGTCGCCCATTCCTGCAGGGGCGGGCGGCGCTCGACCTTCAGGCCGCGCGCCGCGTAGGCCGCCGCCACGGCCGTTTCCTGGTCGACCAGCAACCCCGACAGAATCGCCCGTCCGCCCGGCGCCAACGCGCCGGCCAGATCGCCCGCCAGCGCGATCAACGGCGCCGCCAGAATGTTCGCGAAAATCAGATCGAATGCGCGCCCGGCCAAATCCGGGTGATCGAATCCGTCCGCCGTGACCGCCGTCACCAGAGCGCCGACGCCGTTGAGTTCGGCGTTCGCGGTCGCCACGCGGGTCGCGATCGGGTCGATGTCGGTCGCGAGGATCGGCGCCCCGGCGGCCTTGGCGTAGGCGATGGCGAGGGCGCCTGATCCGGTTCCCACGTCCAGCGCCGTGCGCGGCGTCCAGCCGCCGAGTAGCTCGTCAAGCGCGAGAAGGCAGCCCTTGGTGGTGCCGTGGTGGCCGGTGCCGAACGCCTCGTTGGCGTCGATCAGCAGGTCGATGCGGCCGCCGTCCGCGGGCGCGTCGTGGCTGCCGCGGAGACGGAAGCGTCCGGCGTCGACCGGCGGCAGGCCCTCCAGCGACAAGGCCACCCAGTCGCGCGCCGCCAACGGCCCGAAAGAGACCTCGGCGTCGGCGTCGAGTCCGAGCGCGTCACGGACCGCGACGGCGTCCGGCTGGCCGTCGAACAGGAGCTCCAGGCGGCGACGGCCGGGTCCGTCGTCGAACAGCGACGCGGAGACGCCGAGCGGCGGGTCGGAGTCGGTCGCGCGCCGGTAGGCGTCGTCGAGCGCTTCGGCCGGGCCGGAGGCCTCGAATTGCCAGAGAGTCGTCGCGCCGGGCCCGGCGCTGTCGCGATGATCGATCGACATGGTCGACCCCGTCGCCGTCCCGGCGCCCGCCGCGCGGGCGGCGCGATCAGCTGTTGAAGTGCTGCAAGGCGGTCGCCGGATCGAGCGACTGGTTCAGCGACGACTCGCCGCCGTCGCCGTCGCGCGACTTGGTTTCGCCGCTGAGAAAGTCCTTCAGAAACTTGTCTTGCGGCGGCAGGTAGCGCTCCGCCTCGGCGGCCATCTTGTCGAGCGCCGCCATGTCCGGCGGCGCCGCGCCGGGCGCCGGGTCGCGCATGGCGTCCGGCGTCCAACCCATGCCGAACAAAATGTATTCGTAGTTGATGTAGCCGTAGAGGGCGTTGGTGTGCTTGGTGTCGGAGCGGCTGGGCAGCTTGGTGTTCCAGGTGTCGAGCCGTTGTTTCAGCGTCGGCGACAGACGTTCCGGCTTGCGGATTTCGCGCCAGAACGGCGAGTCGTCGCGTTGCGTCAGGCAGTAGTGAAGATTGATGAAGTCGGCGTTCTCTTTGTACCGCCGGTCGCAGATCTCGTTGTACATGTGGCGGCAGTGCGTCATGTCGCCGAGCTTCGGAAACAGCTCGCACAACAGGTCGACGCCGTCCTCGATGAACCACAGTCCGGTGGATTCGAGCGGTTCGAGGAATCCGCCGGCGAGGCCGATGGCGACGCAGTTGCCCTTCCATGGCGTCGTGAGGTGTCCGGCCTCGAATTTGATCCGGAACTTGTCAAGGTCGCGCGCGTGATCGCCTTCGTGGGCGATGAATTCCGCTTCCGCCTCGTCGTCGCTCAGGAACGCGCTGGAATAGACGTAGCCGGTGCCGCGCCGGCCCTGCAGCGGAATGTTCCAGATCCAGCCCGAACTCTTGGCGGTGCAGGTCGTCGTCGCTTCGAGCTTCTCAGGCTGGCGCACGGTGTGCGGAACCCGGGTCGCGATCGCGCGGTCGCACAGCAAGAAGTCGGAAAAACTTTCGAACTCCGCCTTCAGCGTCTTGCCGATCAGCACCCGGGCGAATCCGGTGCAATCGATGAACAGGTCGGCTTCGAGCCGGTCGCCCTGTTTCGTCGTCACGGCGGCGATGGTTTCCGGGCCCGACGTCTCGACGTCCGTGACGTCGCCGATGACGTGCTTGACGCCGCGCGACATCGCCAGGTCGCGGAGGTAGAGCGCGAATTTTTCGGCGTCGATGTGATAGGCGTAGAGCAACGGGCCGCGGTAGTCGGAATGCTCCAAGCGTTTCGGCGCCAGGGCGAGATCCGTGGTGTGCGGTTGAACCGACACGATGGACGCGAACGGCACCGATCGGTCGGAGCTCAGCCACTCATGCCCTTTCGGGTCGTTTTGGGTGGAGAGCAGCCGCGTGAACGGATGGAAGTAGCGGTCGTCGTTGACGCGGAAATTCACGAACTTGATCGACTGTTTGAACGTGGCGTCGCAGCAGCGCATGAAATCGCGCTCGGAAATTCCGATCGTCCGCAGCGTCCGCATCATCGTCGGGATCGTCGACTCGCCGACGCCGATGCGGCCGATCCGGTCCGACTCGACGAGGGTGATGTTGACGGCCTTCTCCGGCGTGCCGACGCCGTTGAGGACCGCGTCCATGTAGGCCGCCGTGATCCATCCGGCGGAGCCGCCGCCGACGATGACGACGTTCTTGTTGGCGTAGTTCATGTGCGTCCCGTCGCTTCGCTTAGACGTTGTTGGTGAAGTGCCGGAGCGCCGTTTCCGGGTCGAGCGTCGGCATCGTCGTCTCCTTGCCGCCGAGGCCGGTCATGCGCCCCGGTTCGCCGGTCAGGAACTCTTTCAGGAAGTCGCCGTGGGGCATGAAGTGTTGCTCGGCTTCGCGTTCCTGGCGGCGCAGGTCGGCGACGTCCGGAGCCGGCGCGCCAGGGGCGGGCTCGGCCATCGCCTCCGGCGTCCAGCCCATGCCGAACAAGATGTATTCGTAGTTGTGGTAGCCGTAGAGGGTGCGCGAGTACTCGATGTCCGCAGGGCTCGGCGGCTTTGTGTTCCACGTCGCCAACTTCTCGGCCAGTCCCGCCGATATGCGCTCCGGCTTGCGCACCTCGCGCCAGAACGGCGTGTCGTCGCGCTGCGTCAGGCAATAGTGCAGGTTGATGAAGTCGGACGTTTCTTCGTAACGCCGTCCTGCGGTGAGGTTGTAGAGGTCGCGGCAGTGCGTCATGTCGCCGAGACGCGGCAGCAACTCGCACAGAAGATCGATGCCGTCTTCGACGAACCACAACCCCGTGGACTCCAGCGGTTCGATGAATCCGCCGGCGAGGCCGATGGCGACGCAGTTGCCTTTCCACGGCGTCTTGAGATGGCCGGACTGAAACTTGATGCGGTTCTTCGGCAGGTCGGCCACATGCGCGCCCTCGTGGGCGATGAGTTCGGCCTCGGCCTCCTCGTCGGAGAGGAACTGGCTCGAATAGACGTAGCCGAGGCCGCGCGCCGACTGCACCGGAATGTCCCAGATCCAACCGGCGCTCTTGGCCGTGCACAGGGTCGTCGCTTCGATGCGCGACGGACGGTGGACGTCGTAGGGGACGCGTGTCGCGACGGCCCGGTCGCAGAGCAAGAAATCGCCGAAGCTTTCGAATTCCGCGCCCAGCACCTGGCCGATGAGCCGGCGTGAAAACCCGGTGCAGTCGATGTAGAGATCGGCCTCGAAGCGTTCGCCCCCCTTGGTGGTCAGCGCCGTGATCTGGTCGCCGTCGACCTCGACGTCGACGACGTCGTCGATGACTCGCTTGACGCCGCGCGACGTCGCCAGGTCGCTCAGGAAGTCGGCGAATTTCAACGCGTCGATGTGGTAGGCGTAAACCAGCGGCCCGAGGTAGTCGGGATGCTTGAGAAGCTTTGGGGCGAGGGCTTTTTCGGTGGCGTAAACCTGCAAGGACACCGTCGACGCGAACGGGATCGACCGGTCGGTCCGCAACCACTTGATCCCGCGCGGCGTGCGCAGCGACGTCGTCTGGCGCGTGAACGGGTGAACGTAGAAGTGGCCGGTTTCGCGCCAGTCGGCGAACGTGATCGACTGTTTGAATGTCGCGTCGGCCGTGCGCATGAAGTCGCGTTCGGGAATCTTGATGGTGGTCAGCGTCCGAACCATCGTCGGAATCGTCGACTCGCCGACGCCGATGCGCGGAATCGTTTTGGACTCCACGACCGTGATCTCGACATCCTTCGGCCCGCCGTTCACGCCGTTGAGATAGGCGTCCATGTAGGCGGCCGAGATCCAACCGGCGGATCCGCCGCCGACGATCAGAACTTTCAAAGGTTTCATCGATTTCCTCCGGCCCCGGAGCCTTTCACATATCATCGCCGCGCGCGGGGGCAATGCGGCGGATGCACGCCCCGGCCGGAGCGCGGAGCCGGCGCGGACCGTGCGGCCGCGCGGCGGGCGTGCGGCTCAGTCGCTGTCCGCGAAGTGGCTCACCAAGGTCAGCGGGTCCATGGCGGCCCCTCGACGCGCGCCGTCGTCGTTTTCCGCGCCGGGCGCCAGGTATCGTTTCAGAAACTCTTCGTGCGGCGACAGCGTCTGTTCGACCTGGCGCTCCTGTCGACGCAGGACGGCGACGTCCGGCGGCTTGGCGCCCGGCTCGGGGTCGCGCGACGACGCGGGCGTCCAGCCCATGCCGAACAGAATGAATTCGAAATTCTGATAGCCGAACAGCGTGCGCGAATGGTCGATGTCGGCGGGCGACGGCAGCTTCGTCTCCCAGATTTGCAGCTGCTTGCGCAGGGTCGGGGAGATCCGCTCGGGTTTCTGGACCTCGCGCCAGAACGGCGTGTCCGTGCGCTGGGTCAGACAGTAGTGCAGGTTGATAAAGTCGGCGGTGTCGCGGTAGCGCCGCCGCAGATTGTGGTTGTAGAGGTCGCGGCAGTGTTCCTGTTCGCCGAAGCGCGGAAACAGCTCGCAGAGCAGATCGACGCCCTTTTCGATGAACCAGATTCCGGTCGACTCCAGCGGCTCGAGGAATCCGCCCGCCAAGCCGATGGCGACGCAATTTCCCTTCCACGGAGTCAGCAGATGGCCGGACTCGAACTTGATCCGGTTTTTCGGCAGGTCCCTCGCCGCCTCGCCGAGGTAGGCGATGAGATCGGCCTCGGCCTCTTCGTCGGACGTGAACTGGCTGGAGTAGACGTAGCCCGAGCCGCGGCGATTCTGCAGCGGCACGTCCCAGATCCAACCCGAATCGCGCGCCATGCTGAGGGTGGAGGCCTCCATCCGTTCCGGCCGATGCAGCTCATAGGGAAGCGGGCAGGCGACGGCGCGGTCGCAGAGCAGGAAATCGGAAAAGCTCTCAAACTCCGCGCCCAGGGCCTTGCCGATCAGGCGACGCGCAAAGCCGGTGCAGTCGACGAACAGATCGGCCTCGAGCCGGACGCCGCCCTTGGTGACCACGGCGTCGATCCGATCTCCGCCGCCGGTCTCGACGTCGACCACGTCGTCGATCACATGCGTGACGCCGCGCTTCGTCGCCAACGCGCACAGAAAGTCGGCGAAGCGGATCGCGTCGAGATGGTAGGCGTACGTCATCGGTCCCTTGAAATCGGCGAAGTTCTGCAGCTTCGGCGACAGGGCGAGATGGGTGGCGTGCGCCTGCAGCGACACCATCGAAGCGTAGGAGACCGATCGGTCCGACTTGATCCAGCTGAGGCCGTTGGTGCCGACGGATGGCGCTATGTGGCTTGAGAACGGGTGCAGATAGACGTCGGCATCGCCGCCGTCGCGCCACCCGGCGAATTGGATCGACTGTTTGAAGGTGGCGTTGGTGGCGCGCATGAAATCGCGCTCTTTGACGCCGATCGCCGCCAGTGTGCGGCGGATCGTCGGCACCGTCGCCTCGCCGACGCCGATCCGTCCGATGGCTTTCGATTCGACGACCGTGATGTCGACGGACTTGGGTCCGCCGCGCACCCCGTTGAGGTAGGCGTCCATGAACGCGGCGCAGATCCAGCCCGCCGAGCCGCCGCCGACAATCACAACTTTCATGGCGTCCGCCGTCCCCGGGTTGCCTCTGAAGTCGTTGATAGCACCGCGGCCGCCGATCGCAAGGCGAGGCCGCCAGCGCGTCAGGCGGGGTCGACGAAGCTGTCGATGACCTTCTTGCGGCCGGCTTTTTCAAAGTCGACGGTCAGCTTGTTGCCTTCGACCACGGCGACCCGGCCGTAGCCGAACTTGATGTGGAACACGCGCTGGCCGACCGCGACGCCGGAAGAGTCGTCGTCCTTGGCGATCAGCTTGGCGTCGCCGTCGATCAGCGGCGGCGCCGACAGGGCGCGGCCCTGGGCCGCCTTCATGCGCTTCCAGCCGGGGCTGTCGTAGCCGGAGTTGAACGGGTTGAAGGGTTCGGCGACGGCCCCGTAGCCGGCTTCCTCGGCCCCGTAGTAGCCGGTGTCGGAGGCGGCTTCGACGTGCTCGGCGGGCAATTCGTCGACGAAGCGGGACGGGATCACCGACTGCCAGCGGCCGTAGATCTGCCGGTTGGCGGCGAACAGGACGACGGCGCGCTCCTCGGCGCGGGTGAGGCCGACGTAGGCGAGGCGGCGCTCCTCCTCGAGCCCGGCGGCGCCGTTCTCGTCGAGCGAGCGCTGCGACGGAAACACCGACTCCTCCCAGCCGGGCAGGAACACCAGCGGGAACTCCAGGCCTTTGGCCGCGTGCAGGGTCATCAGCCAGACCTCGTCGCCGGTTTCGACCCGGTCGATGTCGGCGACCAGGGCGACGTGTTCGAGGTAGGCCTCCAGGGTGTCGAACTCGCCCATGGAGCGCACCAGCTCCTTGAGGTTGTCGAGCCGGCCGGCGGCCTGCGGGCTTTTGTCGGCGGCCCACATGTCGGTGTAGCCGGACTCGTCGAGCACCACTTCCGCGAGCTGGTCGTGGCGCATGGTCGCGGCCTGGTCGCGCCAGCGCTCGACGTCGGCGAGGAACTGGCGCAGCGAGGTGCGGCCGGGCCCGCGCAGTTCGTCGGTCTGAACCATGGCCGCCGCCGCCTTGGCGAGCGACACCCCGGCCGACCGCGCCGCCTGCTGCAGCCGTTGCACGGTGGTGTCGCCGATGCCGCGCTTGGGGACGTTGACGATCCGCTCGAACGCCAGGTCGTCGTCGGCGGAACGGACCAGACGCAAGTAGGCGTGAGCGTCGCGGATCTCCTGGCGCTCGAAGAAGCGCGGGCCGCCGACCACCTTGTAGGGCAGGCCGAGGCGGATGAATCGGTCTTCAAAGGCGCGCATCTGCCACGCGGCGCGGACCAGCACCGCGATGTCGTCGTGGCGGCGCCCTTTCGAGGCCCAGGACTCGATCTCTTCGCTGACCAGCCGGGCTTCCGCCTCGGCGTCCCAGACGCCGCGCACCTGGACTTTTTCGCCGCCCGGCGTCTCGGTCCACAGCGTCTTGCCGAGCCGGCCCTTGTTGGCCGCGATGAGGCCGGACGCGGCGGCGAGAATGTGCTCGCCGGAGCGGTAGTTGCGCTCCAGGCGCACCACCTTCGCTCCGGGAAAGTCCTTGTCGAAGCGCAGGATGTTGTCGACCTCGGCGCCGCGCCAACCGTAGATCGACTGATCGTCGTCGCCGACGCAGCACAGGTTTCCCGTGCCGCGCGCCAACAGCCGCAGCCACAGGTACTGCGCGGTGTTGGTGTCCTGGTACTCGTCGACGAGCACGTAACGGAACTTGCGATGAAATTCCGCCAGGACGTCGGGGTGTTCCTGCAGCAGCTTCAGATTCAACAACAGCAAGTCGCCGAAGTCGGCGGCGTTGAGGGTCGCGAGCCGGCTCTGGTAGGTCGTGTAGAGCTTGATCCCCTTGCCCTCGGCGAACGACCAGGCGTCGTCGGCGGGGACCTTGCTCGGCGTCAGGCCGCGGTTCTTCCAGCCGTCCACGAGGCTGGCCAAATGGCGCGGCGTCCAGCGCTTGTCGTCCAGCCCCTCGGCCTGAATCACTTGCTTGAACAAGCGCAGCTGGTCGTCAGTGTCGAGGATGGTGAAGTTCGACGTCAGGCCGACGAGCTCGGCGCGGCGCCGCAGAATCTGGGCGCCGATCGAGTGGAAGGTGCCGAGCCACGGCACGCCCTCGACCGCTTCGCCGATGATCTTGCCGACCCGGTCCTTCATCTCGCGCGCCGCCTTGTTGGTGAAGGTGACGGCGAGGATCTCCCACGGCCTGGCTTTGCCGGTGGCGAGGATGTGGGCGAGGCGCGTGGTCAGGACGCGGGTCTTGCCGGTCCCGGCCCCGGCGAGCACCAGCAGCGGCCCGTCGAGCGTCTCCACAGCCTCGCGCTGCTCGGGGTTCAGTCCCGCAAGATACGGGGCGGCCGGGCGGGCGAGATCGGAAATCTTCGGAGCGGGGGCGTCGGCGGTCATCATCTCTTGTTTAAGCCTCGGGATCGCGAGTCGCCAGAGGACGGCGAGAGGAGAACATAACAGGTACGAATGGTTTCGGAACTCTTACCCGCCGCCTGGTGGAGCCTTCGCGGCGCCGAAGGCCAAGCGAAAAATGCAAATAGGACAACCAAATATTATTGATAAACATGAATTCGACCGCAGCCGAACTTCGGTTGCGGCGGTGGGCTCGGCGCGGAGCGGTCGTCGATCTAAAAGTCGGTGTGGTCGGGAGGCGGCGGCGCGTCGTTGTTGTCGCCGCGGTAGGTGGACGGGCCCCAGAGAATGCCGGCGCGGGCTTCGTCGTGGTCGCCGCCGCCGACGAACATCAGCTTGAACACCGCGATCAGCGTCCACGACAGCAGCCCGAGCACGCCGACCGCCCCGGCCAGCCGCCACAGCCCGTTCAGGGCGCCGCGGAGGGCGGAATCGGGATCGACCCCGGCCGCCGCCAAAATCGACGCGAACGCCAACAGCGTGCCGCCGGCGGCGGCCAGGCCGGCGATCACGTGAGCGGATTGCAGGAACCTAAGCATCGTCTTCATGACGCCGCATGGTCCGCCCGGCGTGCGCCGCGCGCAAGCGGGAACGTCGGCGGGCCGGTCCCGGGCGCGCGCGTCAGGGGCGCCGCATTTCGTCCAAGGCGATGAAGATGCGCAACACGAAGAGCAACGCGACGGTGGTCGGAATCGCGCCGGCGATCCACACGGCGGAGGCCGTGATCAGCTGATTGCGGGCCGGGTCGGCGAGCGTCTCCGGGGCGACGAAGGCGGCGCGGATCAGCCACGCCGTGAACGCCGCGGCGGCGATCCCGACGGTCAGCAGCCCTCGTGAGAGCCAACGGCAAAAGCGCGCGGTCATCATCATCCGCGGAGCATGCGCACGCCCGGTTTAAGAAGCGTTTCGAGCGCCGCCTATTCGGACGTGAAGCCGTTCGTTTTGTGAGAGCCGTCGCAGAACGGCTTGTTCCGCGACCCGCCGCAACGGCACAGCGCCGCGCGGTGGCCGCGGAAGGCGACGCGGCCGGAACCGGCGCGCAAGGTCATCGGTCCCTCGAAGACGTAGGGCCCGTCCTTGACGCAGGTGACGTTGACCGGCCCGTCCTCGATCTCGGCGTGCGCGGGATCGGCGCCGACCGGGCCGGAGTCCTTGAATCCGGATTTGACGTGGGCCCGGTCGCAGCGCGGCTTGTGCGTCGACGCCCCGCACCGGCACAAGGCGACGCGCGGGCCGGCCGCGACACCGTTGAGCGAGACCGGTCCCTCGACGTAGAGCGGTCCGTCGGGATTGACCGTCACCGTCACGGCGGTCGCGGTGGCGGGCGCGGCGACCGCGTCGTCGAGGATCCGAGCGGTCAGCGCCCCGGTCGGGCAGCGCGCGACGACCGCGACCGCCTTGTCGGCATCGACGGCGTCGGGGTCGCACCAGGGGTCTTTCGACTCGTCGAACAGCGCCTGGGAGCCGCGGCCGCATTCGGCGGCGTGGATGCACAGCCGTCGGTCGTACATGATTTCGACTTTCGCACCCTTGTAGGTGCTGACCGTTTCGGCCATCGGCGCGGCTCCTGTTGGTTTCGGCCGAGCATAGCCCAGCCGCGCGCGTCGGCCTATTGCGTGCGTTCGACGTGCGCCTCAACCAGGCGCCGGTTGTAGGCGATCAGGGCGTCGGCGCGGGTGATGTAGCCGGTCACTGGCTCGTCCGCGCCGCGCGCTTTCACCGGCGCGCCGTCGGCGCCTTCGGCCTCGAGGAACCCGAGCGCCTTGCCAAGGGTGTCGTCTTCGTAGAGGTGCGGTCCCTCGAGCACGTTCTCCTTTTGCAGCCGGTCGATCGGCGTCATGAAGTCGCGCACCCGGACCATCTGCAGGATCAGACGCTGCGGGCCGTGGGCGAGTTCGTAGCCGCGGCGTTCGATCTGCAGCTGGAAGAATCCCGCGCCGAGGTATTTCTGGACGATCACCGTCGCCAGGGAGACCGCGACCAGCACCGCGATCGCGGTCTCGTAGTTCGCCGTCAGTTCGAACACGATCAGCGTCGTCGACAGCGGCGCGCCGAGCACCGCGCCGGCGAAGGCCCCCATGCCGACGAGAGCGAAGAAGGAGACGTCGCCGGCCCCGCCGCCGAGCACCAGGCTGGCCACCGAGCCGAACGCCGCGCCGAGCACGGCGCCGACGTAGATCGCCGGCGAGAAGATGCCGCCGCCGAACCGGAAGCCGAGCGAAATCACCACCGCGAGGATCTTCGCCGCCAGCAACGCCAGCAGGAAACCGAAGCCGTAGCGGCCGCCGAGCGCCTCGGCGGTGGGTTCGTAGCCGACGCCCAAAACCTCGGGAAAAAAGATCGCGATCAGCCCGACCGCGAGACCGCCCGCCGGCGGCAGCATCCACAGAGCGACGCCGGCGGTCTCGGCCGTCTTCGCGACCTGGGCGTTGGCGAACAGGATCGCGCGCATGAACCCGATCGCGACCAGGGCGCAGATCACGCCGAGCAGCGCCGCCATCGGGTAGTCGACGAACGACGCCGGTTCGATGAGGGGCAGGAGAAACGCCGGCTGCGCCCCGAGATGGGCCCGCGCGATCACCGCGCCCATCGTCGACGCGACCGCGACCGGCGCGATCACCCGCAGCGCATAGTGGCCGAGCACGACCTCGAGCGCGAAAACCGCTCCGGCGATCGGCGCGTTGAACGACGCCGCCACCGCCGCCGCCGCGCCGCAGGCGAGGATCGTGCGGACCTCGCGCGGCGGCAGGCCGATGAGGTGCGCGAACCACGACGCCAGCGACGCCCCGAGGTGGACGGCCGGGCCTTCGCGTCCGGTCGAGGCGCCGGCGCCCATGGAGACGGCGGCGACGCCGGCGGAATAGAGGCCTTCGGATATGCGGATGCGGCCGCCGCGCACCGCGCGCGCTTCGATCACGTCGGCGACGGCGAGGCCGCGAGTCTCCGGCAGCCAGCCTTGGCGCTTGCCGAACCACAGCATCGCGCCGACGACGACGCCGCCGAGCACCGGAACCAGCGCGACGTGGAACGGCGACAACGCGCGCGCCGCGCCGGCCAGATTTTCAGAGAATTCGCCGAAGCCGATG
>JAJFFL010000049.1 GCA_021776705.1 Alphaproteobacteria bacterium | reverse complement strand
AGGCCAAGTACCGCCACGCCGACGCCGGCGCCCCGGTCGTCGCCCGGCTGTCGGCCGACGAGTTCGCCGTCCTCATCACCGGCCCGGCGATCACCGGCGTCGCCAAGCACGTCGGCCGCGCGATCGTCGAGACCATGAAGGCGCCGATCCAGCTGCCGCATCTGACGGTCACCGTCACCGCCAGCGTCGGCGTCGCCCGCTTCCCGCTCGACGCCACGTCGCCGGACGAGCTGATGCAGAACGCCAGCTTCGCGCTCGACGCGGTGAAGAGCGACGGCGGCGACGGCTTCCGGTTCTTCGAATCGGAGATGAACCAGAAGGCGGTCGCCCGCATCACGCTGGAGAACGAGCTCCGCCGCGCGGTCGAGAACCAGGAGTTCGTCGTCCACTATCAGCCCAAGATCGACGCGCGCACGAACGAGATCTCAAGTTGCGAAGCGCTGGTGCGCTGGCGCCGCGACGGCCGTCTCGTCGGCCCCGGCGCCTTCATCGAGGTGGCCGAGGAATGCGGCCTGATCGTGCAGATCGGCGACTTCGTGCTCGCCGAATCCTGCCGCGCGGCGGCGCGCTGGCGCGCCCAGGGGCTGCGCGCCGGAGTCGCCGTCAACGTCTCGGCGGTGCAGTTCGAACGCGACGGGTTTTCGCGCACCGTGCTGAAGGCGCTCGCCGACGCCGGTCTGCCGCCGTCGGCGCTCGAGCTCGAACTCACCGAGTCGGTCGCCATGAGCGACCCCGAGCGTGTCATCGCCCAGGTCGAACCGCTGCGCGCCAAGGGCGTGCGCTTCGCCATCGACGATTTCGGCACCGGCCACTCAAGCCTCGCCGCCCTCACCCGGCTGCCGTTCGACACCTTCAAAATCGACCAGACGTTCGTGCGCCGCATGGAAGAGGACCCGTCGGCCCGCGTCGTCGTCGAAACCATCATCGCCATGGCCCGGGCGCTCGACTACGAAACCGTCGCCGAGGGCGTCGAAACCCAGACCCAATTCGCCTTCCTGCGCCTCAAGGGCTGCAACACGGCGCAAGGCTGGCTGTTCGGCAAGCCGGTCAGCGAAGGCGAATTCGTCGAACGCCTGCGCGCCGACCAGCGCCCCGACGACCGCCGCGCGACGCCGATCGCGTCTTGATCCCGGCGAGGCGGCGCCGCATTCAAGCGGCATGAAAACCTCCACGTCCCCCGACTACGCCGACGCCGCCCTGTGGCGCGGCACGACGATTCTCGCGGTGCGCAAGAACGGCAAGGCGGTGATCGCCGGCGACGGCCAGGTCTCGATCGGCCAGACCGTGGTCAAGTCCAACGCCCGCAAGGTGCGGCCGCTGTCGACGGCCGGCGTGGTCGCGGGCTTCGCCGGCGCCACCGCCGACGCCATGACCCTGTTCGAGCGCCTCGAAGCCAAGCTGGAGCAGCACTCCGCGCAGCTCGCCCGCGCCTGCGTCGAGCTCGCCAAGGACTGGCGCACCGACCGTTATTTGCGGCGGCTGGAGGCGATGCGGATCGTCGCCGACGCCGACGTCACCTTCCTGATCACCGGCGCCGGCGACGTGCTGGAGCCGGAACAGGGGGTCGCCGGCATCGGCTCCGGCGGCAACTACGCCCTCGCCGCCGCGCGGGCGCTGTACGCGTACGAGGAAGACCCCGAGGTCATCGCCCGCAAGGCGATGGCGATCGCCGCCGACATCTGCGTGTTCACCAACGACCAGCTGACGGTGGAGGTGATCGGCGGATGAGCGACAGGCCGCCCATGCCGAGACCGGCGGGAACGAAGGCCTTCGCCTCTAGCCCGTCGCAAACACCTGGGCGTCGTCCTTGAAGCTCTTGAACTCGAGCGCGTTGCCCGACGGGTCGCGAACGAAGAACGTCCCCTGCTCGCCGGCGTCGCCGCTGAAGCGGACGTAGGGCGCGATCACGAAGTCGACGCCGGCGGCGGCGACGCGGGCGGCCAGCGCCTCCCAGTCGGCCCAGTCCAAGATCAGCCCGAAGTGCGGAACCGGCACGCCGTGGCCGTCGACCGGGTTGGCGGCGCGGTCGCCGGCCTCCGCGGCGAGGTGGGCGACGATCTGATGGCCGTGGAGGTCGAAGTCGATCCAGCGGTCGCTGCTGCGCCCTTCCGGACAGCCCAGCGCGCCGCCGTAGAACGCGCGCGCCTGAGCCAGGTCGTGAACCGGGAACGCGAGGTGGAAGCGCGGACGGGTCATGACGTCGCCCCTTTCGGCGGCGGGGCTTGCCGCCTATGTCTCGGGCTCCTACTCCCTCCCGTCGTGTTTTCCAATCGCCCGTCGAGGCCCGAAGCCGCCATGTCGTTTTTCTCCCCCCGCGAAATCGTCTCCGAACTCGACCGCCACATCATCGGCCAGGCCGACGCCAAGCGCGCCGTCGCCATCGCCATGCGCAACCGCTGGCGGCGGCGCCAGCTCGACGACGCGCTGCGCGACGAGGTGACGCCGAAGAACATCTTGATGATCGGCCCCACCGGAGTCGGCAAGACCGAGATCTCGCGCCGCCTCGCCAAGCTCGCCCAGGCCCCGTTCCTGAAGGTCGAAGCGACCAAGTTCACCGAGGTCGGCTACGTCGGCCGCGACGTCGAGCAGATCATGCGCGACCTGGTCGAGGTCGCGATCACGCTGGTCCGCGACAAGCGCCGCGCCGAGGTCCGCGCCCGCGCCCACAAGTTCGCCGAAGACCGGGTCCTCGACGCCCTGGTCGGCGAAAGCGCCCAGCCCGCCACCCGCGAGAGCTTCCGCAAGAAGCTGCGCGCCGCCGAGCTCGACGACAATGAGATCGAGATCGACCTCGCCGACCATTCCTCGCCGCTTCAGGGACTCGAGCTCCCCGGAATGCCGGGCGCGTCCGTCGGAGCGATCAACCTCGGCGACATCTTCGGCAAGGGCCTCGGCGGCCGCACACGCCGTATCCGGACGACCGTGAAAGAGGCCTATGAGCCGCTGATCGACGAAGAGTCCGACAAGCTCCTCGACGACGAAAAGATCGTCCGTGAAGCGATCGACGCCGCCGAGAACGACGGCATCGTGTTTCTCGACGAGATCGACAAGGTCACCGTACGGAGCGATCGCGCCGGCGGCGACGTCTCCCGCGAGGGCGTGCAGCGCGATTTGCTGCCTTTGTTGGAGGGGACCCAGGTCGCCACCAAGCACGGCACGGTGAAGACCGACCACGTCCTGTTCATCGCCTCCGGCGCCTTCCATCTCGCCAAGCCGTCCGACCTGCTGCCGGAGATGCAGGGCCGTCTGCCGATCCGGGTCGAGCTGCGCGCTCTGACCAAGGAGGACTTCCGCCGTATCCTGACGGAGCCTGAAGCGAGCCTTGTCGATCAATATGTGGCGCTGATGGCGACCGAGGGCGTGACCCTTGATTTCGCCGACGCGGCCGTCGACGCCCTCGCCCAGATCGCCGCCGACGTCAACGCCAGCGTCGAGAACATCGGCGCCCGGCGGCTGCAGACCGTGATGGAGAAGCTGCTGGAGGACATCAGCTTCACCGCCTCCGACCGCAGCGGCGAAACCGTCGTCATCGACGCCGCCTACGTCAAGCAGCACGTCGGCGATCTGGCCAAGGACGCGGACTTGAGCAAATTCATCCTTTGACGGAGCGTCTTTACCCATGACCACCTTCCTCGCCGCTTTCGGATTGTTCCTCGCGTTTGAGGGGGCGCTGTACGGGCTTGCGCCCGAGGTCGCCAAGAAGGCCGCCGCGGCGATGATCGGGACGCCCTCGGAGCGTCTGCGCTCGATGGGGCTCGCCGTGATGGCCGTCGGCGTCGCCGTGCTGTTTCTCGCCGGCCGCTGAACACCGCTTTCGTCCGTTCACGGCGGATGGGGACAAGCGGGCGGTTGTCCCGCGCGGCGGCGCCGCTCGAGCGGCCGCCGCTCGTCCCGCCGCCGGCGCGGACGAACCGGCGAGCGCCGCGGGCGCATTTTCGAGCCGCCGGAATGACGGCGCGAGCGCCGAAATCCCCGGCCGCCGACCCGGGGAGAACCGCGATCTTGTCCATGCGCCCGCCGGCCGCGGCGGCGGGGATACGCCGCGGGGCCGCTTTGGCTTTGATCTTTGAACGGAGCGACCAGGACCGGCGGCGGCCTAAATGAAGGTTCCGGCCCGGATGACGACGTCGCCGCCGGTTCCGAGCTTGAACCGGGCGATCCCGGCGCCGGGGCCGGTGTCGACCCCGCCGAGGTCGAGCGCGGTCACGCCGATGTCCTTTAAGATCTTGATTGCGTTCCACAAAATAAGATTGTGCGCGGCCAGCTTGCGGCCCGCCTCGTCGGACCAGCCGAGGTGGTAGGTCGCGGCCCGGCCGTGAATCACGAACAGCATCGCCGCCGCCGCCGCGCGCCCGAGATCGGCGCGCACGATCAGCAGCGCGTCGCGGCCGCCCTTGGCGGCGGCGTAGGCCGGGACCAGAACCGCCGGCGGGGCGCGGTAGCCTTTCGCCCCGCGCTGCGCGTCTTCGCGCTCGAGCAGCCACCGATACTGCTTTTCCTTGACCCCGACGCGGGCCGTCTTGAGTTCGGATTTCTCACTTGAAACCAATCGGTTGCGCCATTTCGGACGAAGCCCCGCGCGGAGGGTGTCGAGATCCGGCGCCAAGTCCAGGCGGACCGTCGCGCCGCCGGTCATGACCCGAGTCAGACGCCGGGTCCCGAGATCCTCCGACCACGGTTCGTCCGGCGTCACGGCGACCAGCCGCGGCCGCGGCGACGGGAAGCCGCGTTTCAAGGCGGCGAGGACCGCGGCCTTGCCGGCGCCGTCCAACGCCGTCAGCCACACCGGCCCGAAGGTGCACAGGCCGGCCGCCACCAGGCCGCCGAAGCGGCGGCAAGTGAACTGGGCCAAGGCGACCGGGACGCCGCCGTCGACGACCACGGCGCGCCGCACCGCGCCGCCGACCGCCTCGACCGCGGCCCCGTAGGCCCAGTCTTGCTGCCACGCGGCGGCGGCCGCGGCGTGAGCCGCGTCCCAGGCGTGGCGGTCGTGTCCGGCCCAGTCGACGCGCATCGGCCAAGCATGAAGAGCTTATGGTTAACAGTCTTTAACGCTTGCGGTTTTAAGGTCGCCGACATGGCGCGCGCCAAGCTCGAAACGGTGTTCGGACAGGTCCTTCCGCGGCCGCGGCCGACGTGGGGGATGCTGAAGCTCGGCCTGCTTTACGTCGGCCTGCCGCTGCTGATCGTCACCGGCCTGATCGACGTCGCGGCGCAGTTCGTCTTCGGCGTCTGCACCGGCCTGTGGTGTTTCGTCTAAGGCCCTACCGCCGCTTGAGAAACACGTACCAGGCTCCGGCCCCGCCGTGGCGCGCGTGCGCCGGGGCGTAGCCGGCGATGAACGGGCGCACGTCGGTTTCGGCGAGCCAATCGGGCAGCCGGCGGCGCAAGACGCCCGGCGCGTCCGGGCCGAATCCGGCGCGGGCGTCGGGCGCGCCCTTGCCGGTGATCACGAGCACGGCGCGGCGGCCGGTTTCGCGCGCCTGGAATAGGAATCCGCGCAACGCGGCGCGGGCCTGCATCTGCGTCATTCCGTGAAGATCAAGCCGCGCCTCGACCTCGACCTGGCCGCGGCGCACCCGGCGCTCGCCGCCGCGCTCGGCCGGCGGCGGAGGCGCGGTCTTGCGGGCCGCGCCCGGATCCGGCGCCGACACCGAATGGCCGCGCGGCGCCGGCTTGTCGGCCGGCGGCGTGACCACGCCGACGTCGTCGGCGGCCGGCGCCCGGCGGCCGGGCAGCGGCGACACCGTCGACGCCACCCTGGCCCAGTCGCGTCGCTCGTCCGGCCGCAGCGGCCGGCGGCTCATGACGCGGCGCCCGCCGCGCGAAGCGCATAGGCTTGAGCGTTGGGCACCAGGACCCACCAGTCGGCGTCGTGATTGACGCGGCCGGCGGCCTGCCCGGCCGCGACTCCGGTGCCCCAGAAAATGTCCGAGCGCAGGGGCCCCTTGATGGCCCCGCCGGTGTCCTGAGCGACGGCGAGCCGGGCCCGCGGCGCGCCGGGTCCGGACGGGGCCACGAAGACCAAGGCGCCGTAGGCGTGCCACGCCGGATCGACGGCGACCGATGCGCCCGCCTCAAGCGCCACCCCAGCGGCCCCGACCGGGCCGGCGGTCGGGTCGGCGACTTCGACGAGCTTGAAGAACACGTAGCGTTCGTTGGAGTCGATGACGCTCTCGACATCGTCGACCGGGGCGGTCGCCATCCAAACCTTGATGTCGTCGGCGTTGAGGCGGTCCTGTCGGACGTGGCCGCGGGCCAGAATTTCGGCCCCGATCGAGGTGTAGGCGCGGCCGTTGTGGCCGGCGTAGGCGGCGCGCCAGACCGCCCCGTCGGGGTACTTGATGCGGCCCGAGCCTTGGATTTGCAGAAACACCACGTCGCCGAGACGGCCATAGGCGAGCGCCCCGCCGGCCTTGCCTCGGGCGCGGTAGGCGGCGCGCGCCGGAGCCAGGCGCAGGGCGCCGTCGGCGCCCTTGACGAACACGTCGCGGCGCCCGCCGCCGGCGTGATTGGCCTCCCGGACCTCGACGTCGACGAGATCCGCCGGCCGCGCCATGATCGGTTCGGAGAAGTAGGAATCGCGCACCCAGGCGACGTCGAACTCGGGTTCGTAATAGGCGGTCGTTTTGCGCGACGCGCCGGCCCGCGGGGTCACGCGCAGCGGCGTGAATCGGGCTTCGAAAAAGGTCTGCGCCACCGAGTCGAGGCCGTCCGGCACGAGGGCGGCGGCGGCGCAGACCTCTTGCCAGAAACGCGCTTCGCCGGCGTAGGCCGGTCCGACGTCCTGGTTGCGGCCCATCGCGTCGAAGCGCGGACAGGTGCGGCGAAACGCCCGCAAGGCCGCGGCTTCACCGCCGCGGCCCCAGCCCGGCACGGCGTCGTAGGCGGCGATTTCGAGATTCAGCCCGTCGGGCGCGGTCGGCGCCGCCGCGGCGGCGGGCTCGGCGTCCGGCGCGGCCGCGGGGCGCGACGCGCACGACCCGGCCAGCAGCGCAAACAGAAGTGTCGAGGCCGCGACGGCCGGCGCTGCGCGCATCTCATCCCCCGTTTCGCCGGCGCCGCGCCTGGCGTCAGCCCTTGCGCACTTTCGCCAAACGCCAGTTCGGGTCGCGCGAATCGACGCGGCGCTCGAACGTCCAAAGTTCGTTGACGCGGCGGATCAGCGACGAATCGCCTTCGACCGCCTGGTCGTCTTCGTCGACCACCGCGGACGCCAGCTCCGCCTTGAAGAACACCGTCACCCGCGCCGCGCCGTCGACGATTTCGGCGTCGTCGATCTCCGCGCCTTCGAGGCCGACGAGATCGGATATCTGCTTGCGGCCGGCGGTTTCGCGTTCGCTGACGGCCTTGTCCCACTTGGCGTAGAGCGGCTCCGTCAACAGGCCCTTCAAGGCGTCGCGGTCGCCGTCGGCGAAGGCGGCGACGATCAATTCATAGGCGCCGCGCGCGCCGCTGAGGAACACGTTCGGATCAAAAACCCCGTCGGCGGCGCGAATCGCCTCCATGCCCGCGGCGGCCGGGCCGGTGAAGGCGGCGCGCAGATGAGGATGGTTTTTTTGCACCAAGGCAGGCTCCGCAGCTTCGGGTTTGGGCTCCGCGCTCGGCTCGTGGCCGGTCTTGCGTCCCAAAACGGTATACAACCGCACGGCGAAGAACAGGGCGACGCTGGCGAACAGAATGATCGTCAATAGGTCCATGAGGGCTCCGCTTTCACCCCTGAATATAGAGCTTCGAAAGGCCCGCGTCAGCCCGACCGCTTGCTCCACTTGCATGCCGCGTGCTAGGCCGCCGCCTCTCATACCGCCGGAGGACGCGCGTCCGAGCGCTCCGATCGACCCAGGAACAGCCAGATGACCGACGACATCGCCACCGAACCCGCCGCCGCGCCGGCGGGTGACGCCGCTCCGCAAATTCGCGTTCTCGCCCAGTACGTCAGGGACCTGTCCTTTGAAAACCCCGACGCGCCCAACACCCTGCGCGGCGGCCTCGCCGCGCCGAACATCGATCTGTCGATCGACGTGCAGGCGCGCAAAGCGGCCGAAGACGCGTACGAAGTCGACCTTTACATCAAGGCCGAGGCGAAACGTGACGGCAAAGTCGTCTTCATCGGCGAGCTCAAATACGGCGGCTTGTTCCAGTTCGTGAACATTCCGGCGGAATCGATCGAGCCGCTGTTGCTGATCGAATGCCCGCGCATGCTGTTCCCGTTTTCGCGCCGGATCATGGCCGACGTTTCGCGCGACGGCGGCTTCCCGCCCCTGTTCATCGACCCGATCGACTTCGCGTCGCTCTACGCGCAGCAGCGCGGCAAGGCGGCGGCGGGCGACGCCAAGACCCCGGCCCCGGCCGCCGATGGCGACGGCGCCTAAGTCACAAGCCGAGTTTCGACCACAGCGACGGCGCGCCCAGCGTCTCGACGAACGCGGCGTGAGCGTCGCGATCTTCGGCCGTGGACAGGCCGCTCAGCGGCGCCGGCCGCGCGCGCCGCGGCGCGGATGCGGTCCCGCTTGACGATTCGTCCGCGACCACGGCGGCGAGGTCGAGCCGCCGCGCCCGGCCGCCGTTGAGTTCCAAATAGACCTCGGCCAGCAAACGCGCGTCGACCAGCGCGCCGTGCTTGTCGCGGCCTTCGAGACTGATTTCGAAACGCTTGCACAAGGCGTCGAGCGAATTGTACGAGCCCGGGAACATCGTGCGGGCGAGCACCAGGGTGTCGAGAAAGCGATCGTTGTCGAGCGCCGGCCGCTTCGACCATTCCAATTCGGCGTTGAGGAACTTCTTGTCGAAGCTGGCGTTGTGGGCGACGACCCGGTCGCCGCCAACGAACTCCAAGAAGCCGTCGACGACGTCGGCGAACAAAGGCTTGTCGGCGAGGAATTCCGTCGTCAGGCCGGTGATCGCGACAACTTCCTTGGGCACGTCGCGCTGCGGATTGACGTAGGTGTGGAACGTCCGCCCGGTGGGCAGGAAGTCGACGACCTCGACGCAGCCGATTTCGGTGATCCGGTCCCCCGTCTTCGGGTCGAGGCCGGTGGTTTCGGTGTCGAATACGATTTCGCGCACGGTCACTCCTTAACGCGCGCGCGGCGCTTGAGGCGGCGAAGGACGCGTCGAACCTGGCGGCGCGTGGCCGGGAACGGTCCGCTGGTGTCGATCACGGCGTCGGCGCGGGCGCGCTTTTCCGAATCAGGCATCTGCCGCGCCAGTATCGCGTTCAACGCCTCGACGGTCATGCCCGGGCGGCCGAGGACGCGCCGTCTTTGCACATCTTCCGGAGCGGAGACGACGACCACCGCGTCGACGAGCCGATCGCCGCCAGTCTCGAACAGCAACGGAATGTCGAGAACCACCACCGGCGTGTTGCGGCGTTTTTGCGCCCGCAGCCACCGGCGGCGGCGGTCCGCGACCAGGGGATGAACGAGCTCTTCGAGCCGCCGCAGGCCCGCCGGGTCGTCCTTCACTCGGGCGCGCAAGATCGCTCGGTCGACGCCGCCTTCTCCGACGACGCCGGGGAAAAGGTCGGCGATCGCGCGCGCCGCGGCGCCGTCCGGCCCGTACAGTTGATGCACCGCGGCGTCGGCGTCGAACACCGGCGCGCCGAGCTCGGCGAACATTTTCGCCACCGTCGACTTGCCCATCCCGATGGAGCCGGTGAGTCCGACGGTGATCACGCCCTCGCCTCCATGGCGGCGAGGAGCACGCCGCGCGCATCGACGTCGGGCGGCGGCGGCCGGCCGAAAAAGGCCTCGAAACTGGGCCGCGCTTGGCCGATCAACATGTCCAGGCCGTCCACCGCCCGCAGGCCGCGACGACGCGCCGCAGCCAGGAGCGGCGTTTCGAGCGGTGCATAAACGAGATCATACACGATCGCCGTGTCGCGGGCCTGAGACAGGTCCAGCGGCAGCGGCGGCTGACCGCTCATGCCCAACGACGTCGCGTTGACGATCAAGGCGGCGTCGGCTGCGACCTCGGTGCGACGATCCCATGCGACGGCGGCGGCCCCGAAGGCCTTCGCCAGTTGCTCCGCCGCCGTTTGGGTGCGGTTGGCGATGACGACGCGGCGGCCGCCGGCCTGGGTCAAGGCGAACGCCGCCGCCCGCGCAGCGCCGCCGGCGCCAAGAATCAACACGAGATCCTCAGCCGCGGCCGTTCCGCGCGCCGCCTCAAGCCCGGTTAGGAATCCGATCGCGTCGGTGTTGTCGGCGACGATTCCGGCGTCTTCAAACAAGAGCAAGTTCGCCGCCCCGATCGCCCGCGCCGCCGGGCGCACGTCGTCGGCGACGGCGAGCGCCGTCGCCTTGTGCGGCGCGGTGACGTTGACGCCGGCGTAGCCGCGTGCGCCAAGACCGCGAAGCTCGCGCGCGGCGGCCTCCGGGGCCACCGACACCGCGTCGTAGATCGCGTCGAGGCCGGCGGCTTCGATCCAGGCGCCGTGCAGCGCGGGCGAAAGCGAATGGGCGACGGGCCAACCGGCGACTCCGGCGCGGCGCGGCGCGGCGCTCATGCCGGCAGGGCGCCTTCGGCGCGCAGCATCGCCAACAACGGCAGCAACGGCAAACCGAGGATCGCGAAATAGTCGCCGTCGACGCGGTCGAACAGCTGCGCCCCGAGACCCTCGAATTGATAGCAGCCGACGCTCGCCAAAATCGCGTCGCCGGCGGCCGCCATGTAGCGGTCGAGGGCGGCGTCGCTCAGCGCCCGCATCCGCAGCCGCGAAACTTCGAGGTGGCGGCGCACCACGACGCCGTCGCGGGCCAGGGCGACGCCGCCGACAAGCTCATGGGTTTCGCCGGCCAGTTCGGCGAGACGGGCGCGCGCCTCCGTCAGATTCTCCGCCTTGTCATGCAGGACGCCGTTGAACCGAAGCACCTGATCGCCGCCGATGACGAGGCCCGGCCGCCGGCGTGAGACCGCCACGGCTTTCGCGTCCGCCAGGGCCTGTGCGATGTCCTCCCCCGACGCGCCGCGCCCCGACATGTCGGCCTTGAGAGCGGCCTCGTCCACCGACGGCTTCTCCACCGTCACGGCGACGCCGGCGCTGGTCAGGATTCGCAGCCGGATCGCGCTCCCGGACGCAAGCGTAAGGGATTCCGGCGTCATGCCGCCGGCGCCTTGGTCGAGCGTTCGCCCAGCAAATTGATGACCTTGGCCGCGGTTTCCTCCACCGAACGGCGGGTGACGTCGATCGTCGGCCAGCCTTTCTTGGTGAACAGCCGCCGCGCCTGCACGACCTCGTCCCGCACCGTGTCCTCTTCAACGTACGAGGACGGACGGTTTTCGTTGAGGCTCAACAGGCGGTTGCGGCGGATTTGAACGAGCCGCTCGGGGGCGGCGGTGAGGGCGACGATCAGGGGCGACGTCAAGGTGTCCAAAACCGCCGGCAACGGCTGGCCGGCGACCAGCGGAATGTTGGCCGCCCGCACGCCGCGGTGCGCCAAGTAGATGCAGGTCGGCGTCTTCGACGTCCGGCTGACCCCGACGAGAACGACATCGGCGTCTTCGAGATCGTTCGTCCCCTGCCCGTCGTCATGCCCCATGGCGTAGTTTAGCGCCTCGATGCGCTTGTAGTAGTCGGTGTCCAGATCGTGCTGCGCTCCGGCCCGCATCGACAAGGGGGCGCCCAGGTAGCGACTCAACGCCGCCAGAAGCGGATCGAGGACGGCGACGCAGGGGACCCCCAAGGCCGCACAGCGCACCTCGAGTTTTTTTCGCAGCGCTTCGTTGACGATCGTGAACACCACCATCCCCGGCGCGTCCTCGATCGCTTTCAGCACCCGGTCCATCTGACTTTCCGAACGGACAAGGGCGTACAGATGTTCGATCGGCGCCACCTGTTCGAATTGCGCCACCGACGCCTTCATCACGTTGACGAGGGTTTCGCCCGTCGAGTCCGAGACCAGGTGCATATGGGCGTAGACCGCAAGGCGGCCTTTCGCTGTCGACATGTTGCGCCCCGCGAAGCTTCCGTTGACGACCTGTTAGCAAATTGCGGACGACGGCGTCAGCCGGAAGCCCCTATCGTTCACCGCCGATTTCCCCCCCCATCGGCGCCGATTCGGTTCCGGCGGTCATCCACATCGAGCCCGAACACGTACCGGTCAAAAGGCGCCGTGTGAATTCGGCGGCGCCCACAGCCTGCGGTTCGTAATTGTTCTTGCGAGTCAGACCCGCCAACACCCGCCTCGCCGCCGTCCCCAAGTTCGGCGGACTGGAACAGCCTGTGCGCGGTCGGTGAAACAGCGGTTCGCGCTTCTGGTTTTCCCCGTCGCCCCGACGGTAATAAGAAGAAACAATCTCTTCGATTCTCTCAGTCAGGGAGAACGAAAACCTCCCAACGCCACGGAGCGCCGATGACCGATCCGCTGCTCATACGCGTGCTCAACGGCGAAATCGCGTCGCCGCCGCCGGCGTGGCTGATGCGCCAAGCGGGCCGCTATCTGCCCGAATACCGGGCGCTGCGTGAAACGTCGAAGGGGTTCGTCGACTACTGCCTGACTCCGGAGCTGGCGACGGAGGCGACGCTGCAGCCGATGCGCCGCTTCGCCGACCTCGACGCGGCGATCTTGTTCGCCGACATCTTGCTGATCCCGTTCGCCGCCGGAGCCGGCGTGCGCTTCGTCGCCGGCGAGGGTCCGGTGATGAATCCGGTCGCGTCGATCGCCGAAATCGAGGCGCTGACCTGGAACGCGGTGGCTGAAAGCCTCGCGCCGGTGAGCGAGACGGTGCGGCGCGTGCGCGCGGCGCTGCCGGCCGACAAGGCGCTGATCGGCTTCGCCGGCGCCCCCTGGACTGTGGCGACGTACATGATCGGCGGCGGCAAGGACCCCAACCGCTGGGCGGCGCGTACCTTGGCGTGGAAGGACCCGGCGGCGGTGGATCTGCTGCTGACGCGGCTCGTGGACGCGACCGTGAGCTATCTGGTGAGCCAGGCCGAAGCCGGGGCGCAGGTGTTGCAGATTTTCGACTCCTGGGCCGAGCAGCTGCCGGCGCCGCTGTTCGACCGGGTCGTGGTCCGGCCGACGCGGGCGATCGTTGACGGCGTTCGGGCGGCGGGGGTGGCGGCGCCGATTCTCGGCTTTCCGCGCGGCTGCGGGCACCTGGCCGACGTCTACGCCCGCGAAACCGGCGTGACCGCGCTGGCCCTCGACATGTCGCAGGCCGACGCCGAGCTGGTGCGGCGCTTGCCCGCCGCCATGCCGGTTCAGGGCGGCTTCGACCCGGCGCTGTTGGCCGCCGGCGGGGCGGCGATGGCCGACGAAGTGTCCCGGCTGCTGACCGTGGCGGACGGCCGGCCCTATGTGTTCAACCTCGGCCATGGCGTGTCGCCGGACATTCCGATCGACCATGTTGCGGAACTCCTGGCGATCGTCAAAGACCGATGAGCGGCGGGCGCAAGATCGCGGTGGTGCTGCTCAATCTCGGCGGCCCGGACGGGCCGGACGACGTGCGGCCGTTCTTGTTCAACCTGTTCAACGACCCGGCGATCATCGCCGCGCCGACCCCGATTCGCTGGGCCCTGGCGATGTTGATTTCCGCGACCCGGGCGTCGGCGGCGCGGAACAACTACGCCAAGATGGGCGGCGGTTCTCCCCTCTTGGCGGAGACGGAACGCCAAGCCGCGGCCCTTAAGACGGCGCTCGACGTCTCGGGCGCGGACGACGTGTTTCGGGTGTTCGTCGGCATGAGCTACTGGTCGCCCTTCGTCGCCGACGCCGCGCGGGCGGTGAAGGACTGGGGCGCCGACGAGGTGGTCCTGTTGCCGCTCTATCCGCAGTTCTCAACCTCGACGACCGGGTCGTCTCTGGCGGCTTGGCGCGCGGCCAAGGGACCGAAAGCGCGGGTTCCGTGCTGCTATCCGACCCAGGACCTGTTCGTCGCCGCCCATGCGCGGCGCGTTCGCGAGACCTGGGAAGCCGCCGGCCGGCCGGCGAACGCGCGGGTGCTGTTTTCGGCCCACGGGCTCCCCCAGCGCACCATCGATCGGGGCGATCCGTATCAATGGCAGATCGAGCGCACCGTCGAGTCCGTCGGGCGCCTGCTGCCGGAATTGCCCGACCGCGAGATCTGCTATCAAAGCCGCGTCGGGCCGCTGAAATGGATCGGCCCGTCGACGCAGGATGCGATCGCGCGTGCGGCGCAGGACGGCAAGTCGGTGATCCTGACGCCGATCGCGTTCGTGTCCGAGCACATCGAAACTCTGGTCGAGCTCGACGAAGAATATGCCGAACTGGCCGCAGAACTCGGGGTGAGCGGGTTCCATCGCGCGCCGGCCCTCGGCCTCGCCGCGGAATTCATCGACGGGCTGGCGGAGACGGTGCTTGCAGCGCTAGATGGCGGCTCGGGGTTGAAACCGCCGCGGGGCGCGCGCCTGTGCCCGGCGTCGTTCGGCGGCTGTCCCTGCGCCGGTGAGGAGCGACGACGGTGAGCGCGGTCCAAGACTTTTTCGCCCGCCACTACGACTGGCTGCGAGCGTTTCATGTTCTCAGCGTCATCTTCTGGATGGCCGGATTGCTGTATCTGCCGCGGCTGTTCGTCTACCACACGACCGCGACGCCCGGCGGCGAGCTGGACGCAACTCTGAAGGTTCAAGAGTCGAGGTTGCTGCGGCTGATCATGAACCCGGCGATGATCCTCGCCTGGACGTTCGGGCTGTTGATGCTGTGGTCGACGCCGGCGCTGCTCCAGGCCCCGTGGATGCATGTGAAGCTCCTCGGCGTGGTGTTGATGACCGGGGCCCACCATCACTACGCGGCGGCGCGCAAGAAATTCGACCGCGGCGAGAATCAGCGGTCGGGGAAATATTGGCGGATCGTCAACGAGGTCCCGGCTTTGCTGGCGGTCGTGATCGTCGTCATGGCGGTCATCGAGCCGTTCTGAACAGCCGCCGCGTCAACGTGTTCTTGACGACTCGGCCCGCATGTGGTTCCTCGACGACGAGCGCTGCGGCGCTTTTCCCTTCGTAGCTCCCAGCGTCTCATTCCCATGGTCCGCGCTTCGGCGCGCCGAGAACCGGGTTCCGACACCCTGATGTCGCGGTCCCTTCGGGCGACCGCTGAATCGACGCCCTCCCACAAGTGAAAGTCCTAAGATGTCCGAAGCGTCCACTGTTCCTTCCTTCGACTCGGTGACGTCCATGTCGCTGCAGCAGCTGAAGGAAAAAACCCCGGCCGACCTCCTCTCCTACGCCGAAGAGCTCGAGATCGAGAACGCCTCGTCCATGCGCAAGCAGGACATGATGTTCACCATTCTCAAGGAGCTCGCGGAGCGCGATGTCGAGATCGCCGGCGGCGGCGTCCTCGAGGTCTTGCAGGACGGGTTCGGGTTCTTGCGGTCTCCGGAAGCCAACTACCTCGCCGGCCCCGACGACATCTACGTGTCGCCGACTCAGATTCGCAAGTTCGCGCTGCGCACCGGCGACACGGTTGACGGACTGATCCGCGCCCCGCGCGACGGCGAGCGCTATTTCGCGTTGTTGAAAGTGTCGACGATAAATTTCGGCGAGCCGGAAGCGGCCAAGCACAAGGTCCACTTCGACAACTTGACGCCGCTCTACCCGGACGACCGTCTGGTCATGGAGATGCCGGATCCGACGGTGAAGGACCGGTCGGGACGGGTCATCGACATCGTCTGCCCGCTCGGCAAGGGCCAGCGCGCGCTGATCGTTGCGCCGCCGCGGACCGGCAAGACGGTGCTGTTGCAGAACATCGCCAAGTCGATCTCCGCCAACCACCCGGAATGCTATCTGATCGTCTTGTTGATCGACGAGCGCCCGGAAGAAGTCACCGACATGCAGCGCACGGTGAAAGGCGAGGTCATCTCCTCGACGTTCGACGAGCCGGCGACGCGCCACGTCCAAGTTTCCGAAATGGTGATCGAGAAAGCCAAGCGGCTTGTCGAGCATGGCCGCGACGTCGTGATCCTGCTCGACTCCATCACCCGCCTCGGCCGCGCCTACAACACCGTCGTGCCGTCGTCCGGCAAGGTCCTCACCGGCGGCGTCGACGCCAATGCGCTGCAGCGTCCGAAACGCTTTTTCGGCGCCGCGCGCAACATTGAGGAAGGCGGTTCGCTGACCATCATCGCCACCGCCTTGATCGACACCGGCAGCCGCATGGACGAGGTGATCTTTGAAGAGTTCAAGGGCACCGGCAACTCCGAGATCGTTCTCGACCGCAAGGTCGCCGACAAGCGCGTGTTCCCGTCCATGGACGTGCTCAAGTCCGGCACCCGAAAAGAAGAGCTTCTGGTTCCGAAAGAGGAACTGTCGAAGGTTTACGTGCTGCGCCGAATCCTCAACCCGATGGGCACCCAGGACGCGATCGAGTTCTTGCTCGACAAGCTGCGCCAGACCAAGACCAACGGCGAATTCTTCTCCAACATGAACACTTAGGCGGACAGGCGGCCGCCGCGCCGCCGTTTCTCCCGGAGCGCTTCTCCGATGCCCCTCACCCTCTTCCATGCGCCCCGCTCCCGCTCGATCCGGGTGCGGTGGCTTCTGGAGGAGATGGGCGTGCCGCACGAGCTGCAGCGCATGGAGCAGCGTTTCGGCGATCTGGGCGGCGAGGCCTACAAGAAGATTCATCCGCTGCAAAAATCGCCGGCGCTCAAGGACGGCGACCAGGTGATCGTCGAGTCGACCGCGATCCTGGAATACGTCGCCGGCCGCTACGGCCCCACCCCGCTCGCCGCCACCGCCGCCGACGAAGACTTCGGCCCCTATCTGCAGTGGCTGCACTTCGGCGAAGCCGGCATGGGCGGCTACATGAACATGCTGATCGGCCAGGTCTGGGTGCTGCCGGCTGACAAGCGCAGCGCCGGTCTCCAAAAGTGGGCCGAACGCGAAATCGACGCGTGTTTCGGCTTCATCGCCGCGGGGCTGGGCGACAAGGACTTCATGCTCGAGCGCGGCTTCTCCGTCGCCGACATTTCGATCGGTTACATGCTGTTCCTGACCAAGCTGATGAAGCGGATGGATCGGCAGCCGGACACCATCCAGGCTTACTGGGAGCGCCTCATCGCGCGACCGGCGTGGCGGGTCGCGAGCGGAGACTGACGCCGCCGCCGGCGCCCAAGAGTTCAGCGATCACAGGCCGCCGAGTCCCGCCGACCGGACGCGCCGCAGCGCCCGGTCGCGACAGTCATCGCGCGGCGCACGCGGCGAGATCGACGCGCAGTTGTTCGGGGTCCCCCAGCGCGCGAAACGCGGCGCCGGGTCGGTCGGTCGACAAGATGTCGACGCCGAGCGCCGCGAGGTCGGCGTAGTCGCTGTCGGACCCTGACCGCGCGATGCGCGAATCGATCGAACCGCGCCCGCCGAGGGTCCCGAAAATGACCGGAACGCCGCGCCGCTCCATGGCCGCGAACAGGTCCGGATCCGGCGCGTCGTTTCCGGTCCAGGCGAACACCCGGTCCAGGTCGACGCCGCGGCGCTGCAATTCGTCGAGGTCGTATTCGGATCCAATCGTCACCGAGATCAAGACCTTGTCGTCGACGCGCGCCAGAGCGGCGGCGGCG
>JAJFFL010000048.1 GCA_021776705.1 Alphaproteobacteria bacterium | reverse complement strand
AACGCGCCGTCGAGGCCCGCGACCCCGACCTGATCAAGCCGGCGTCGACCCGCGCGTTCGCGGCGCTGCGGAACGACCCGCGGTTCGCGGCGGTGAAAAGCGCGGCGGGGCTGGATTCTTCCCTACGAAATCAGCCCTTCGATCGGCACGAGTTCGGCGCCGTTCTCCGTGCACACGGCGTAGTTTCGGTTGTCGCCGGAGTAGAAGCGCACGCCGGCGTGGCGGCCTTGCTTGTCGACGACGTAGAAGTTGACGTCGAAGTTCGGGTTGCCGTCCTCGTTCAACAGGCGGCTGTCGACGGTGTTGGCGCGGATGCGGGCGAGCGCCGTCATGCCGGCGTCCTTGGGGTGGGCGCCGCGGCGCATTTCCTCGACCACCAGATAGGACGCGCAGTTGTAGAGGTTGGCCTCGCCGCGCCCGGTCGAGCCGGCGGCGCCGACGTCGTTGTCGACGTAGAGCCCGGCGCCGAGGATCGGGCTGTCGCCGACGCGGCCGGGGATCTTCCACGCCAAGCCGCTGGTCGTGGTCACGCCGCAGACGTCGCCGGCCGCGTTGACGCCGTTGCAGTTGATCGTGCCGTACATGTGCTCGGGGTCGATGATTCCGTCGCGCGCCATGTCGTGCAGCACCCGCCAGCGCAGCGCCGCGTCGCGTTCCGGGTCGAGGTAGTGCGCCGGGTCGACGCGCCGCTTCCACTCGAAGAAAATGCGCCGCGAGGTGTCGGTGTTGAGGTCGTCCTCGATGGTGAAGCCGAACTGGCGCGCCAGATCCTGGGCGCCCTGGCCGACGATCAGGTGGTGGTCGGTCTTGTCGGCGACCGCCTGGGCGACGAGCGACGGGGTGCGCACGCCCTGGATCGCGGCGACGCCGCCGGCGCGTTTCTTCGGCCCGTGCATGCAGCACGAGTCGAGGGTGACGTTCCCATGCGCGTCGGGCAGGCCGCCGTAGCCGACGCTGGTGTCCTCAGGATCGAGCTCGACGATGTTGACGCCGGCGATCACCGCGTCGAGCACGTCGGCGCCCTCGGTGATCATCCGGAACGCGCGCTCGACGCAGGTCTCGCCGTCGTCCGCCTGCGAGCGCAGGCCGTTGCCGGACGCGATCACGATCGGCTTGACGCCCGCGGTCTGCACCGCCGCCGCGCGCCCGGCCGTCGCCGTCGCGGCGGCGGCGCCGGCGAGCGCCGTGCCGGTCAGGAACGTGCGCCGGTCGACGCCGGCGCGTTTGCCGGTGAAAGATTCGCCCATGTCCGTCTCCCCTCGTCGTGCGGTGTGTCGGGCCGGATCATGGGCCGGGCGGCGCGCCAAGGCAAAGCGCGGGCGTCAGCCCGCCGCCTGGCGCGGGCGAGGGTCGCGCCCCTTCTTCCGGGACGTCGATCTCGAGCTCGCCCGGCGCGACGAGTTCGAGACCCGGCTCTCGTCCTAGGCGCCGCTTCCCGATCGCTACTTCATTTGCACGATGTCGGTCGCCAGCCGGTTCATCTTGAACACCACCTGGGTGTTGAAGACGACGTCCATCGCCACCACCACCGCGGCGAGCGTCATGCCGAGGATGTGGAACGAGGACAACGACAACAAGCCGACGACCAGCAGCACCGCGATGACCACCAGCATGATGCCGGGGATCAGCGAGAAGAAGAGGTCGAAAAGCGGCTTGTCCTGGCCGACCTCGGCGAACGAGGCCATCGCCATCTGCACCCCGAGATACCCCATGCAGACCAGGGCGACGAAGAACATGCCGACATAGTTGGGCGGCAGATCGGCGAAGACGCGGCCGGAGACCGCGAACAAGAGCAGGAACAAGGCGAACAGGATCGAGGATCCTTCGCGGAAGATGAACGTGACGATGCGCACCCGGGCCTCCTGGCGTTGCGGCCGAATCTTCGAAACGGCGTCGATGCCATGAAACCACGACCGGATCGTGGCGGCGAGCCCAATGAACCAATTCGCCGCCTCGGGCGACTTGAGTTACGGAAGACCCAAGCTGGAGACCGCATGGCCCGGGATGTCGACCGCATTTACGACGAGTTGCTCGTCGTCCACGCCCAGGCCGGCGACGCCCGCGCGTTCGCCCGTCTGGTGGCGCGCTGGCGGCCGCGTCTGGTGGCCCACGCCACCCGGCTCACCGGGCGCCCGGACGCGGCCCAGGACGCGGTCCAGGACGCGTGGCTGGCGGCGGTCAAGGGGCTTCGCAGCCTCGACGAGCCGGCCCGGTTTCCGGCCTGGATCTTCCGCATCGTGACCCGGCGCTGCATGGACGCGCACCGCCGCAACGCCCGCGACGGGCGGCTGGCCGCGGACGTGGCCGGGATCGCGCCGACCAGCGTTCCCGCCCCGAGCGGCGAGTCCGGCGACCTCGCCCGCGCCCTCGCCGGCCTGCCCGCCGACCAACGCGCGACGGTCGGCCTGTTCTACGGCCAGGACCTCACCGTCGCGGAGATCGCCCAGGCCCTCGAGGTTCCCGAGGGCACCGTGAAAACCCGCCTGTTTCACGCCCGCAAGGCGCTGCGCCAGGCTTTGGAAAGTGAATGAAGGAGACTGAAATGCCGAAGCTCGACGACGCCATCCGCGCCACCTTGGCGGCGGAGGACCGCGAACTGCTCGCGCAGTTCGAAAAAGAACCCAATCTGTTCGAGGAAGCGATCCAGGCGATGACCGGCCGCATGGTGTGGATCAACCTCGTCGTCTCGGCGGTGATGTTGATTTTCTTCGCCGCCGCCGTCTATTGCGGCTGGAAGTTCTTCACCGTCGCCGACCTGCGCGAGGCGATCGCCTGGGGCGCCGGCGCGACGTTCGGCGTCGTCACCGTCGGCATCTTGAAAATCTGGTTCTGGATGGAGATGCAATCCAACCGCGTGATCCGCGAGATCAAGCGGCTCGAACTCCAGGTCGCGGCGTTGGCGAAGGCCAGCGTGTGACGCGACGGCGCGTGGCGCCAAGCCGGCGAGCGCCGGCCGGCCTCAGTCGTTGCGGTGAACGCGCTCGTTTCGCTCGTGGGCTTCTTGCGCTTCCAGCGACAGGGTCGCCGTCGGGCGGGCTTCCAGACGCTTGATGCCGATCGGTTCGCCGGTGTCTTCGCAGTAGCCGTAGCCGCCCTCCTCGATCCGGCGCAGAGCGGCGTCGATCTTGGAGATCAGCTTGCGCTGGCGATCCCGGGTCCGCAGCTCCAACGCCCGGTCGGCCTCCGAGGAGGCCCGGTCGACGAGGTCCGGCTGCGCGACGTTCTCTTGTTGGAGGTTGGAGAGCGTGAGCTTGCTTTCCGCAATGATCTCCTGCTTCCAAGCGAGGAGCTTCAAGCGGAAATACTCCCGCATCTTCGGATTCATGAACTTTTCTTTGGCGCCCGGACGGTAGCCGTCTGGAAGATCCGAGCCCCAATCTTCCGCAACGCTCATACGCGAACCTCGACCGAAGGGTCTTCCGTCACGGCGCGCGGACTATCCGATATCGACCCGCGCCGCAACGCGTAAATCCAGCTGAAGAATGTCGGGATCATGACCCGCGGCCGGCCGCTAGGCTTGGCGGCGCTTGGCCAATTCGACCGCGGCGCGGACTTCCACGGCGTCGAGGACGCTTTCCAGGTCGGGGTCGTGGGTGGCGTCGCGGCGCTCCCGGGCGAGCGCTTGCAGCTGCTGCAGGGAGGTCAGGGGCGAGCCCCCGTCGAGGAGCGAAACCCGCAGCGCGTCGAGCGCGTCGAGCAGACCGGAGGCGCGCGTGGCGGCGCGCTTTTTCGATTCCAGAGCGTCGCCGGTGCCTTGCAGGGCGAGCAGCGCGTCGACGCCGCCGACGCCGCCGGACGAACCCGGGGCCGCGGCCGGGCGCGCGCCCGACGCCGCGGCGGTCGGCGAAAACCCGGGCCCGCCGCCGGACGCCCGCGCGCGGCGCGCGGACGGCGTCGAAACG
>JAJFFL010000047.1 GCA_021776705.1 Alphaproteobacteria bacterium | reverse complement strand
GCCGATCCGATTCATGATGAAGCAGGTCCCGCGCCGGCGTCGCCGCGGTCGCGCCGTGCGCCGTCAGCGCTTTCCAGGCCTTGTCGTGCGCCGTCATCGCCCCGTCCCCGCCGCCGTACCGGTGGCCGGGCGTAGGCCCGGGGCGGCGGGAAATCAACCGGCGCGGGGCTTGCTTGACAAACGGCGCACCGCACGGAGGAGCTGATGCGCGCCCTGATCTTCGCTTGTTTCGTTTTCGCCGCGCCGGCAGGGGCCGACGACGATCCGCGCGCCGCTTTCGCCGCCGAGGCCGAAGCCGCGCTGACCCGGCTCGACGCCGGCGCCGACCCGGCCGCCGAAGCGCTCGCCTTCGCGCGCCACGCCGCGGTCGCGTCGGCGCGCAACGCCGACTCCGGCGGCCCGGCCGACTTGTCGTGCATATACGCCGGCATGGCCGAGGACGCGGGCGAACGCGCCGAAGCGTTGGAATCCGGCGCCGACGCCGCCGCCGACCTGCGGGCGCTGATGCACGACGCCGTCCTGGTCAGCCGTCCGTCGACCGACGCGCACGTCGACGACGCGCCGATGTCGTGTCCGGCGGTGAAAGCCGCCGCCCGGCCGTACTTGTCCGTGAAACCCTAGACCGTCGACGGTTCGGCGGCCGCGCCGCCGCTACTCGTCGCGCCGCGACACGCGCAACGGTTCTGCCGCGTCCTCGACCGCGTTGACGACCAGCGACTGCGTCAGCAGCGCCGGCAGGATTCGCGGCTCGCCCTCGCGCGGGTACAACAGGTAGAGCGGCACGCCGGAGCGCCCGTGACGGGCCAATTCGGCGGCGATCTCGGGGTCGCGATTGGTCCAGTCGGCCGTGACCACGGCGACGTTGTTCTCGGCGAAGGCTCGGCGCACCGCGGCGCGCGACAGAGTCGTGCGCTTGTTGAACTGGCACGACAGGCACCAGGCGGCGGTGAAGTTGACGAACACCATGTGGCCGTCGGCGCGCAGCTCCTCCACCAAGCCGGGCCGCCACTGCGCCTCGACCACCCCGTCTTCCGACTCGGCCATCCCGATCGGGGCCGCGGCCGCGGCGTCGAGCACCGGCAGGCTCCCGGCGTAGACGGCGGCGATCAACGCGAGCGCCGCAGCGAGCGCGCCGCCGATCCGGCCGATCGGCCGGCCGGCGCCGGCGTTCAACGTCCACACCGCGAAGCCGACCACGGTCATCGCCAGCAAGGCGGCGAGCACGCCTTCCATGCCGACTTGAAGTCCGACCACCGAAACCAGCCACGCGGCGGCGGCGAACATCGGAAAGCTTAGCGCCTGCTTGAGGCGCTCCATCCAGGGTCCGGGCCGCGGCATCAGCTTCAACAGGCGCGGCGCGAAGGCGAGCGCCGTGAACGGCGCCGCGACGCCGAGGCCGAGGGCGGCGAAAATCGCCAGAGCCACCGGCGCCGGCTGCACCAAAGCCGCGCCCAAGGCGACGCCCATGAACGGCGCCGTGCACGGCGACGCCACGACCACGACCAAGGCTCCGGTGAAGAAGGCGCCGACGTCGCCGCCGCGTCCGACAAGGCTCTGGCCCGCCCCTTCGACCCCGAACTTCAAGTTGAAGGCGCCGAGGAAATTGAGGCCGATCACGAACATCACGACGGCGAGGAAAACGATCACCGGCGGCGACTGCAGCTGGAAGCCCCAGCCGATCTGGGTCCCCACCGCCATCAAGCCGAGCAGCGCGCCGGCGAGCAGCAGGAACGTGGTCAGGACGCCGAGCAAATAGAATACGCCGTGGCGGCGCACGGTCCCCGGCGCCTCGTGGGCGCGCTGGGCGAAGCTCATCGCCTTGATCGACAACACCGGGAACACGCACGGCATCAGATTGAGGAGCAAGCCGCCCAAGAACGCGAACGCGGCCGCCTTGAGGATTCCCGCCGGCGGACCGGCGAGCGCGCCGCCGAGTTCGACTTCGGCGCCGGGACGCGCGGTGAGCTCGACTCCGCGACGGATCCAGGTCCCGGCCTCCCGGCGTTCGAACGCCAAGACGCCGCCGACCGGGATCAAATCCTCGGCCAATTGCTTCGCCGGCGTCAGCTCCATCGCCACGCCGCGGTCATGCAGCCGAACCGGCTGCGGCGCATTGTGGTCGATGACGCTCCCGGAAAACGGGAAGAAGTCGATCTTGCGAATGTCCTTGGCGCGGGCCAAGGCGCCCAAGCTCGGACTGGCGACGGCGAGGCGAACGCGGTCGCCGTCGCGGGTCAGCGAGGCCTCGTAGCCGTCCGGGCGCGGCGCCGCCTCGATGGCGACGTCCAGCCGCGGCGCCCAGATCGGATCCGGCGCCGGCGTGCCGGCGACCACCGGCAGCGACAGCTCGAGACGGGCCTCTTCGGGAATGCAGATTTCTTCGCACACAAGCCACGTGGCGCGGCCGCGCAGAGTCAAGGTTTCGCCGGGCGTCAGCGTGTCCGGCAGCGAAACACGCATCGGCAACAGGAGTTCGCCCTCGTAGCCGTAGTTGGTGATCACGTCTTGCAGCGTGATCTTGTGCGGCAGCGGCCAAATGAACTCGCCGGCGACGACGCCGCGCGGAACGTCCCAATCGATCCGCGTCGGTTCGCCGGCGTCGCCCGGATTGACCCAGTAGGTGTGCCAACCTTCGCGGATGATCTTGTGCAAGCCCACCGTGATCGTATCGCCGGGAGCGACCGCGGTGGTCGAGACGACGAGACGCGCTTCGACGTTGTCGGTGCGGACCGCCGGCCCCTCTTCGGCCGCAGCGGCGGCGGCCCACATGGCGCAAGCCAGAGCGATGGAGAAGAGGCGCGTCAACTTCGGCTCCTGAAACCAAACCGTGCGCGTGCACGCGTCGTCGGGATATAAACCAATCCGGCCGCAATGAACCCCGTCCTGACGCAAGTGTGACCGCCGCGCGAGCGTGGCCGATTGTTGCAGCGCGAGACGACGCTTTTTGGTATGAGCCCGACCATGGGGCTGCACTTCGACGACATCCGACCGGGCCAGGTGTTCAGTTTCGGCGGCGCTCGGCTGACCTCCGAAGACGTCACGGAGTTTCTCGACCGCTTCGCGCCGCACCTGCCGATGGCCGCCGACGAGTTCAAGAGGCTCGACCGGCGAGCGGTCGCCCAAGGCCACGTTTACGCCCTGTGGTCGCGAATGCTGTACGAGTTCACCCACGACTGGCCGATCCTGGCGCGAATCGGCCAGGATCAGCTGCGCTGGTACAAGACCGCCTACGTCGACGACGTGCTGTCGGTTCGGATCACGTTCTTGACCACCGAACCGCTCGACATGTCGCGCGGCCTGGTCGTCACCCAGCACGACGTGCTCAACCAGCGCGGCGAGCTGGTGATGGCCCTGCTCACCCGCGCCGTGGTCGCCCGCAAGCCGCCGGCCTGAGCCTCAGTTGGCCTTTTGCGCCTTGATCGCGCGGCCGATCACTTTCTGCCAATTGATCAGCGACATTTGGTGCGCGTAGATGACTTGCAGCGCGCCGTTGTCGCGCAGTTCGGCGAGCTTGGCCGCCGACAGTTTCGCCATCTTTTCCGGCGTGATCGCGAAATAATCGGCGAGCTTCGACGACGGCCCGTCGGGACCGTCATCCGGTCCGCGGTAGTTCACCGATTTGAGCTCGAACAGATCGAGCTCCTTCATCATCTCGACGAACTGCTTGGTGCGCCGCCAGTCGGCGTCGTAGGCCTGCAGAAATTTCACCGAGTCCTGCAGGTACTGGCTGGGCTCGGTCCCGTCGTACAGCGGCAGGTCCGGATTGTCGGAAGTGACCAGCGGCGATCCGGTGTCGATGCAGACGATCTTCTCTTCTTCTTTCGGCCCGGTCGCGAGGGCGAACGGATAACGCCGGAAGAATCCCGGAACGTAGTCCTCGGCGTTGACGAGGCCGGAGTCGTTGAAAAACACGTTGTGGCCGTCGCGCAGGCCCATCACCGCGATCGGCCGCTTTTCGTCGCCGGAAAACACCAACGGGTAGCTCAGGCCCGCCGCCATCATCTCGGTGACGGTGGTCGGGCACCAATGCATTTTCCGGGCGAACCCCAGCGCCTGTTCGCTCTTCTTCAAGCCGATCCCGCTGTGCCGGTCGGACATCAACGGCTCCAGCTTGGTGTACATCGCGCTGACCGCACCTTCGACCGTGATTTCGGTCACGCCTTGTTCCGCCATCCGTCCCAATCCCTTTGTCGTCGTGTTTTCGCCGGAGCCGTCGCGGCCCGGTCCGCGTTTTCCTAAGGTCGGCGGGGTGATAGCCCATGCGCGCCGGAAGTCCAACGCGCAGTTTCAGAAGCGAGGCGGCGGCGGCGGGGCGCGCCGGACGCCCGTCGGTCGGCGCCAAAGGCTGGAAGATCAACGGGTTTCCGCCCGCCGCCGTGGCGGAGTAGGATCACGCCGTGACCGACTCGCACCGCATCGCCGCCGCCGACGCGCTTCAGCGCGCTGAGAAGCTGTGCCTGAAGAAGGGCGCGAAGCTGACCGACCTGCGCCGCCGGGCGCTCACCGCCCTGGCCGTCGCCGGCCGGCCGGTGAAGGCCTACGACCTCTTGCCCGCGCTCGGCGACGAAACGTCCCCGGCCAAGCCGGCGACGGCATACCGGGCGCTGGAGTTTCTCGAGCAGCTTGGGCTGGTCCACAAAGTCGCGGGCATCAACGCGTTCGTGCTCTGCGCCCACGGCGGCGGCTCGCACGTGACCTGCCTCTACGTCTGCGAAGATTGCGGCTCGGCCGAGGAACGCGTCGAGCACGCCCAACCCGGCGCCGACGCGCCGAGCGGGTTCGAAGTCGAGCGGTCCGTGGTCGAGCATTACGGCCGCTGCGCCGCCTGCGCGGCCTGAGGGAGCGACGCCATGCGCGACGTGTGGCTGGGCGTCGCGAACGCCTGGGAGTGCGACGACCTCGGACACCTCAACGTCAAATTCTACGCCCTCAAGGCGCTTGAGGCCTTCGCCGCCGTCATCGACGATCTCGGGATCGCCAATCCGGAGCGTCCCGCTCCGCTGGCCACGGCGCGGGTGCGCGAGATGCACACGCGGTTTCTCGCCGAAGCGCGGCCGGGCGCGGCCTTGACGATCGCCGGCGGGGTGCTGGACCACGACGCGACCAGCCTCACCGTGCTCCTGGAGATGCGCCACGACGCCACCGGCGCGCCCGCGGCCACGTTCCGGATCACCGCCGACCACCTGCACGTCAAGACCGGACGTGTCTTCGCCTGGCCGCGCAAGTTCGCCGACGCCGTCGCGGCGATGAAAGTCGAACTGCCGGACCACGCCGCGCCGCGCGGCCTCGCCATGGGCCCGTTGTCGCCCGCGCCGTCGATGGCCGAAGCCGACCGACTCGCTTTGGCGACGATTTCGGCCGGCGTGTTCCGCGCCGACGAATCCGACGGGGCCGGCGTGATCCGGCCGTCGTCCTTCATCGGGCGCTCGTCGGATTCGTCGTACCGGATGATTTTCCCCGCCGGCGTCGCGCGGCCGCCCGGTCTGTCGATGGCGGCGCTGGAGAATCGCCTCGCGGTCCGCCGCGCCGCCGCGCCCGGCGACCGATTCGTGCTGCGGTCCGGCTACGTCGAAATCAACGCCAGGACGGCGCGTTTCGTGAGCTGGGCGCTTGACCCGGTGTCCGGCGATCCCTGGGCGACGTTCGAAGGTTTCGGCGCGTTCTTCGATCTCGACGCCCGCCGCGCCGCCGAACCGCCGGCCGACGTGCGCGAACAGCTGCGCGCCTGGCTCCGCCCCGAATTGGCGATCTGAATCGGCGGTTCGACCCGTCGCGAAGCCGTGATCAAACGATCACGATCCGCGAGTCGCCTCGTGACACGGCGTGAATTGAACGCGCGCCGCCGGTCGCCCATGTTGGTGGTGAAGCAGGGGCCGACGGCCGCCGCAGCAACAAATTCTCGAGGGCGACATCATGAAACATCTCAACCTCGGCGGACGCGGCGCCGCGATCGCGCTCTACGCATTCGCCGTCTTCTTCATCGCGTGCTCGGCGGCCGTGGCCGCGGCCATCACCGCCGCCGGCGCCGACGACGCGACGGCCGTCGCGTCGGGCGGCTTCGTCAAGAAAGACATGCGCATATCCGGCGGCTGGGAGATCGTCGCCGCCGACGATGGAACGCACATTCTCAAGTTCGACGAC
>JAJFFL010000046.1 GCA_021776705.1 Alphaproteobacteria bacterium | reverse complement strand
GCCTCGCCGCCGTTTGCCTGACCGCCTGCGCCGCGACCACCGGCGCCGCCCCGGACGCCGCCCCGAACGCCCCCGCAACGGCCGCGCCGCCGGCCCTGGCCCCGCGGCTCGCGGTGTTTGCGCCGATGATCGGCCACACCTACTACGGCGCGCCGCTCGACGCCCCGGACGGCGCGGCCGGCGACATCCAGAAATGGGAGATCGCCGTCGGCGGCCGCGCGGTGCGCGTCACGCACGCCATTGAAGACGGCAGCTACGGCGGCGAAAGTCTGATCTATCCCGACGCCCAATCCGACGTCCTCGCCTACGTCTACGTGACCTCCGCCGGCTTCCGCACCGAGGGCGTGATGGTCATCGACGACGACGGCTCCTGGACGGCGGAAGAAGACGTCTCCGGCCATCCGACGGTGTCGAAGGTGCGCTCGACCGGCCGCAAGCGCGCCGACGGCTCGCTGTCGATGCGCTCCTCGTTTTTCGACAAGACGCTGAACGAATGGCGGTCCGGCGGCGGCTTCGACTACGTCCTCGACGACGACCGCGAGCTGAACTTCCCGAATCCGATGGAGGCGGTGGTCACGCCCGGCGTGGAGGCGGAGAACTAGGTCGCCACGATCAATCGGACGCGTCGATCGGCGTCGTTTTCGCTAACCCTTCCCGCGCGCCGAGATCGTCAGCGCGTGCAGGCCGGCGTCGAATTCCGCCTGCAGCGCGGCGTTCACCGCCCGGTGCGCGTCGACGCGGCTCTGGCCGTCGAAGGCCGTCGCCACGATCGCGACTCGGAAATGGGTTTCGCCTTCCGGCCGGGCCCCGGCGTGGCCGGCGTGGCGGGCGGATTCGTCCTCGACCTCCAAGGCCTCGGGCGCGAAGGTCTCGGTGAGAACGGCGCGGATGCGGTCGGCTCGGGTCATAAACGCCTCTGGATATTCGGGCTGTGTCAAGAATTGCCGCGCAGGGCGACGCTACTCATAGTTACAACATGCGCAACGCGTTCCAATACAAGCCGCGGTTCCGGGACATTCGAATCAAGCCGCCAGGCGAGCAACCGAAGCCGGAAGAGCGCGCGTGCGACTGGGCCGAATGCGCCGGCAAAGGCCAATGCCGCGCGCCGAAGGGCCCCGACAAACTCAACGACTACTATTGGTTCTGCACGCGGCACGCGGCCGAATACAACAAGAACTGGAACTTCTTCGCCGACATGTCCGAAGAGCAGATGCGCGCCTATCAGGAAGGCGCGGCGCACGGCCATCGGCCGACGTGGTCGATGGGCGACGGCACGGTCCACCGCGACACCAAGGCCAAGACCAAGGCCGGCTGGGGCGTCTTCGGCGACCCGTTCGGGCTGTTCGGCGACAAGGCCGCCGATCCCAGCCCGCGCCGGCGCAAGCTCGGCAAGCTGGAGGAGCGCGCCTACGAGGCGCTGAACCTGCAGCCCGAAGCCGACGCCAAGGCCGTGCGCAGGCGCTACACCGAGCTGGTGAAACAATTCCATCCCGACATGAACGGCGGCGACCGCTCGACCGAAGAACACCTGACCAAGGTTATCCGCGCGTACAAAACGCTCAAGAAAGCGGGAATGGTCTAGGCGCGGCCTGCAAGCGAGAAATATTCCGGGATCGGACCAAAAAAACTAGATTCCTCTCGCCCGCAACGCCAAATTGTATTTGAAAAAATACACGTTGGAGGGAAAGTTGATTATCACCTCGCGCACGGTTTCGTTCGATAACACCGTCATTCAAACAAGCAACATCTCAGAAGCTTCGACCTACAAGAAAGTTCCAAAGGGGCGAATCGCCGGGTTCATTTTCGGCGTACTGGCAATCTTGTTTGGCGGCGCTTTGGTGGTCGAGCCTGGCGCCGGAGGATATGGATTTGCGATCCTCGCGTTCGGCTTGTTCTTGTTCGTATCCGCGATTTTCCGCCGAACAAGATTCGAGCTGCACCTTCAAACCAACGCGGGAAAAGTAACCGCGATCTCCAGCTCCGATCGAAAATTCATACACGACGTTGTTGAGAAAATTCGCGAAGCAATGACTCATCAACAGTCGAACGTCGCCTACACGGTCAACGTTGACAACAAGACGATCAACGAAGGCAACCGGACCACGATAGATGGATCGGCGAACGTCAACGTCGTCGGCGGCGATGCGTCAAATGTCAATCAGTCCAACGTGTCGAACGGGCTGTCGGATGTCAGCGAGCTCATTGCGCTGGTCGACACCTCAGATGCAGGCAACAAGGACGAGTTGAAGGCGCTCCTAGAAGATGTCCGAATTCATTTGGCCGGAGGCGAGACGTCAAGGGAGCAGGCGTCGGCTTCTTGGCGCACGTTTGCTGCGCAGGTCGGCGCTATCGCACTAACGGGCGGAAATGTCTGGGGCCTTGTCGGCAATGTTGCGAAGCTTTTCGCCGGCGATCACCGCGGTCCGCAACAACAGTCGACGGTTCCGTAAAACGAAACCGCGGCCCCTCGCCTCGGACCGGAAATCGGCCTATATCCAGGGCGGAACCCCCAGACTCGCGAGGCTTTCATACATGGCTGAGACCGCCGAGGCCTTTCCCTTGGACGCGCCCGACATGTCGGTGTCGGCCCGGCAAACGTTCGGGGTCGACTTCGACATCGACGTGCCGGCGTTCTCCAAGGCCGACCCGCATGTGCCGGATCTGGACGAGGCCTACCGCTTCGACCCGCCGACGACGCGCGCCATCCTCGCCGGCTTCGCCCACAACCGCCGGGTGATGGTCCAGGGCTATCACGGCACCGGCAAGTCGACGCATTTGGAGCAGGTCGCGGCGCGCCTCAACTGGCCGATGGTGCGGGTCAATCTCGACAGCCACGTGTCGCGCATCGACCTCGTCGGCAAAGACGCGATCGTGCTCAAGGACGGGCAGCAGATCACCGAGTTCCGCGAGGGCATCCTGCCGTGGGCGATTCAAAATCCTGTCGCCCTGGTGTTCGACGAATACGACGCCGGGCGTCCGGACGTGATGTTCGTCATCCAGCGCGTGCTCGAGGCGCAAGGGCGGCTGACGCTGCTCGATCAGAACAAGGTGATCCGGCCGCACCCGTGGTTCCGTTTGTTCTCGACGACGAACACCGTCGGCCTCGGCGACACGACCGGCCTCTACCACGGCACCCAGCAGATCAACCAAGGCCAGATGGACCGCTGGTCGATCGTGGTCACGCTCAACTACCTCGACCACGACGCCGAAACCGAGATCGTCGTCGCCAAGGCGCCCGGCTACGACAACGCCAAAGGACGCAAGGCCGTGCTCGCCATGGTTCGGGTCGCCGACATGACTCGCAACGCGTTCATGAACGGCGACATCTCCACCGTCATGAGCCCGCGCACGGTGATCACCTGGGCCGAGAACGCGAAGATATTCGGCGGCGACATCGGCCAGGCGTTCCGGCTGACGTTCCTCAACAAGTGCGACGAACTCGAGCGGCCGGTGATCGCGGAGTTCTACCAGCGCGCGTTCGGCGAGGACCTGCCTGAGGCGTCGACCCAGGTGCAGGTGGCGTAAAGCCCGACGCCGCCCAGCCAGACCCGACCGTCGGCGCGCGACGTGGCGCCCAACCCCGTTTCGCCTCCGTGCACGGAGGAGTCGCCTTGTCCGGCTCTCCGGATTAGGCTTTTCGACGGGGAAATGCTGGGTGGAGGGGACCGTGGAACGGTTCGAGGAGCTGAGCGCCTGGGCGGGTCCGATCGCCGAGGCGACGGGCGCGCCGTTGTGGGCTGTGGCCGCCGGCGCCTACGCGGCGGCGGCTTTGATCGTCTTGATCGTGGTCGGCCGCCTGCTGGGGCCGAAGGCGAAAAAACCAAAAAAGAAACCTGAAGCTGCGCCGGCCGCCGCCAAGCCGGCGCCGGCGGCGCGAAAATCCAAACCAACTCGGGCGCCGAGCGGCGATCCCGCCGCGGAGACCGCGCGCTTGTGCGACGAGGGCCTTGCGGCGAAGGCGAAGGGCGACTTCGACGCCGCCGACCGGCTGTTCGGCCGCGCGCTCGCGCTGGCGGAAGACGCCGGCGACAAGCTGGCGGCGGCGGCCCTGCTCGCGCACCGCGGCGACGTCGCTTTCGCGCGCGGCGACTTCGGCGACGCCGACCGCCAGCACCGGGCCGCGCTCGACCTCGAAGAAGAAATCGGCGACCTCGCCGGGCAGGAGCAGCGCCTCGTCAGCCTGACGACGATCGCGGCGGAACGCGGCGACTTCGACGCCGCGGAGACCTTCATTCGGCGCGCGCTCGCCGTGTGCGGGGCGGCCGACAACCCGTGCGGGGAAGCCGCCCAGATCGCCAATCTCGGCACCATCGCCCACAAACGCGGCGACGACGCCGAGGCGCGCCGCCAGTGGGGCCGGGCGAAGACGCTCTACGCCGAGGCCGGAGACCCGCGCGCCGACGAGGTCGCGGTTTGGATTCGCGACGCCGCCGAGACCGAGACCGTCGGAACGTGACGGCGGCGCGCTTCGCGCTCTAAGGTCGGCGCCGGGAGACGTTCACGGCGGAGGATCCCGTGGAGTGGTTGCAGCGCATGAACGCCTGGGCGGCGCCGATCGCCGAGCAGATCAATACGCCGATCTGGGTCGTCGCCGGCGCGGCCTACGGCTTTGTCGCCCTCGTCGTCGGCTTTCTCGGCGACCGCGCGCGCGACCGTTGGATGAAGCGGGTCGAAGTCGCGCAGGACTCGCTCGTCGTTCGCGCCGAGGCGGCCGAGGCCGCGCAGCGCGAGACCCGGGAGCTGCTCGCCGAGCAGCGCGAGCTTCTCAACCAGGTCCTGGCGCAGATCGGCGTCCAGTCGTCCGCCGCCGGCGTCGAGATCAGCGCCGAGTCGGAAAAGTCGATCCGCGACACCGTCGAAACCCTCGCCGCCTCGTCCGACGCGCGCAAGCACGCGGCCCTGGAGAAGGCGGCCGGCGGCGACGTCCTCGGCGCCGCGGACGATCTTGAACGCCTCGCCGCACAGCAGCGCGCCGCGGCCAAGACCGCCGCCGCCGCGACCGCGGAGACGTTTCGCGAAGCCGGCGCCCTCGCCTTCGGGACCGACACGGCGCGCGCGGTGCGCAACTACGAAGCGGCGCGCGACCTTGACCCGGACGACGCCGACACCTGGAACCAGCTCGGAATCCTGCACCTGCGCTCCGGCCGGCTCGCCGAGGCCGAAGACGCGTTCAAGATGCTGCTCAATCGGTTCGGAACCAACGGCGGCTACGCCCGCGGCGCGGCGCTGCTCAACCTCGGAACCGTGGCCCAGGCGCGCGACGATCTCGCCACGGCGGCCGACTTTCTCAATCAGGCGTTCGAAGCTTACGGCGCCGTCGACAGTCTCGCCGGACAGGCCGACGCCTTGAACCAACTCGGCCTCCTGGCCCGCGACAGCGGCGACCTCGACCTCGCCGAGAAGAACCACCGGCTGGCGCTCGACATCTGCAAGCTGCAGGAGTTTGAGGCCGGTCAGGCGGCGAACCTCGCCAACCTCGGCACGATCGCGCAGCTGCGCGGCGATCTCGACGGCGCGGAAGGCCTGATACGTCAGGCGCTCGCGCACTACGAAAAGATTGGCGACATCGGCGGCCAAGCGCATCAGAACGGAACCCTGGGTCTCATCGCCCAGGCGCGCGGCGACTTGAAAACGGCGGAGCGGCTGTTGCGGCGCGCGCTGGAACTCGGCGAGCGGCTCGGCGACGCCAAGGCCCAGGCCGCGAGCTTCGGCAATCTCGCCTCCGTCGCCTATCAGCGCGGCGATCTCGACGAGGCCGAAGCTCTGGCCCGGCGCTCCCTGGCGCTCAACGAAAACTTCGGCAGCCTCGTCGGACAGGCCGCCTGCCACGGCACCCTCGGGGTCATCGCCCGGGCGCGCGGCGATCTCGACGGCGGCGACGCCTGCTTCGCGCAGGCCTTGGGGTTGTTCGAGCAGGCCGGCAATCCCGCCGGGCAAGCCGACCAGCTCGCCAACCTCGGCGGCGTCGCTCAGGAGCGCGGCGACACCGGCAAGGCTTGCGCCTTTTGGGCCCGGGCCCATGCGCTTTACGCCGCCGCCAGCGACGCCAAGGCGGACGTGATCGCCGGATGGATGCGCGACGCCGGCTGTCCCGAGGCGGACGCCACGTGACGCCTTATCCCCGGGCGCGAGGCGCGCTATGTGAGGGGCCATGACCGACAAGCGCGGCCTGTCTGAAGATCTGTTCAAGAAAGCCCTGGCCGCGGCGACGCGGGCGCTCGCCGGCAAGGGGCCGATCGAGGTGCGCTTCGGCGGCGACGTTTCCGGCGTCGTTGAGGACCGCATCAACCTCCCGGCCCCGCCGCGGCCGCTGACCAAGAAGGCCGCCGCCCAGGCGCGCGGGCGCGCCGACGCCGTCGCTCTCAAGCTCTCGCACCACGACGACAAGACTCACCGCCGCTACCGCCCCGAGGGCCGCCGCGCGCGCGCGATCTACGAGGCGGCCGAACAGGCCCGCGTCGAAGCGCTCGGCGCCAAGGCGATGGCCGGCGTCGCGGCCAACCTCGACGCGGCCCTGATCGAACGGTGCGAGCGCAAGGGCTTCTCCCGCATGGAGGACCGCCAGGACGCGCCCCTGGCCGACGCGGTGTCGTTCCTGCTGCGCGAACGCCTCACCGGCAAGTCGCTGCCGAAAGAAGCGGCCGGAATCGCCGACCTGTGGCGCGAGCTCGTCGAGGACAAGGCCGCCGCCTCGCTCGACCGTCTGGCGGACGCCGGCGGCGACCAGGAGGCTTTCGCCGACGCCCTGCGGTCGCTGATCCGCGACCTCGACCTCGGCGACGAACTCGGCGGCGACCCCGACGACGAGGACGAAGACGACGAGGACGAAAAGCAAAAGACCGACGACGGCGGCGAAGACCAGGACGAGGGCGATCAGCAAAAAGACTCCGACGGCGACAATCCGCCGCCCGACGCGGACGACAATCAAGACGACGGCGACGAGCAGGCCGACGCCGACGCGCCGGCCGAAATCGACGGCGACATGAGCGACGCGAACGCCGACGCGGACGCCGCGCCGTCGCCGTCGCGCCGGCGCAACTCGGTGATCCCGGAAGGCCCGGTCGACTACAAGATCTTCACCACCGCGTTCGACGAGGTGCTCGGCGCCGAGGACCTGTGCGACGCCGACGAGCTCGACCGCCTGCGCCACTACCTCGATCAGCAGCTGACGATCCTGCAGGGCGTCGTCGCGCGCCTCGCCAACCGGCTGCAGCGGCGGCTGATGGCGAAGCAGGCGCGGTCGTGGACGTTCGACCTCGAGGAAGGCGTGCTCGACTCCGCGCGCCTGTCGCGGGTCGTCATCGATCCGACGAGTCCCCTCACCTTCAAGGAGGAGACCGAGGTCGACTTCCGCGACACCGTGGTCACGCTGCTGCTCGACAACTCCGGGTCGATGCGCGGCCGGCCGATCGTCATCGCGGCGATGTGCGCCGACATCCTGGCGCGGACGCTGGAGCGCTGCGGGGTTAAGACCGAAATTCTCGGCTTCACGACCCGGGCGTGGAAGGGCGGCCGCGCGCGCGAGGCGTGGCTGAAGGCCGGGCGGCCGTCCGAACCCGGGCGTCTCAACGACCTGCGCCACATCGTCTATAAGCCGGCGGACTCGCCCTACCGGCGTTCGCGCAAGCACCTCGGGCTGATGATGCGCGAGGGTCTCCTGAAGGAGAACATCGACGGTGAGGCGCTGCTGTGGGCGTGGCGGCGGCTGGCGACGCGTTCCGAACAACGGCGCATCCTGATGGTGATCTCCGACGGCGCGCCGGTCGACGATTCAACCTTGTCCGTGAACCCCGGCGGCTACCTCGACCGGCATCTGCGCCAAGTCATCGACCTGATCGAAAAGCGTTCCGATGTCGAACTGATCGCCATCGGCATCGGCCACGACGTCACCCGCTGGTACAAGCGCGCCGTGACCATCACCGACGCCGAACAACTCGGCGGCGCGATCATCAACGAGCTCGCCGACCTGTTCGACGAGGACGGCGGGGCGAAAGCGGGCGAACCGTCGGCGACGCCGAACTCGGCGAGGAAGGCGGCGATGCGGGGGTTGAGCCGCGCGACCAAGCAGAGCGTGCGGGGGAAGGTGTGAGGCTGATTGCGGCTTTGGTCTTCGCAATTGCAACTGCGTCCTGTGCGACCGACAGGTCAGCATCCCCAAAATTATTGGAACCAACTGACGCTTCGCTCGTGGGGCCATCCGAATTCCCTGATCAAAATCGCGTCGAAGTATCGAAGAATCGAATGGCGAGCATTCGAATAAATGTCGTCGACTCGCGCGCTCGTCGTGAGGAGTTCATTGCTGAAAAAGTCGATCCAGAGGCGTCCGCCGCGTTTGATCGCAAAATCATTCGTGAGATAGCCGACCGAAAAGCTCGCGATGAGGAAATTCAAGCAGAGCTCAATCGCTCAAGCGGAAATTCCATACTGCGTGCCCGCGCGCCGGACATGCGGGCATGCGTTGAATTGCGGCCGTCGACTCTTCCGGATCCCCCTATTGCTGTCGGCGATCTTGTGCTCGTCAAATTGGTCGAGCTTGATCGCGCGTTCACCAACGAAGGCTCAATCGGGGGCGTTTCGGGATTGAGCATCAGGCCAGCAATCTTTCCTAGCGACGGCTCAAATGCATCATCCAGCGAGTTTGTGTGGCTCACCGCTGTTACAGACGCCGGTGGATGGCTAAGCGGCGTCTTCAAGACGGGAGCAGTTCCTCGGGGTTGGCCGATCCCATGGTGCATGGTGGATATTGCGCCATCCGACTGGCAGGGATTCTTCGAAACCGGCACGAAAGCCGATGTGAAATGGCGCCTTGACGCGGAGGCTGTCGTCGATCTTTCGAACAATCGCTTCTTTGATCATGTTGCGGCATTCGAAGGCCGAAATCGGCTCGACTATTTCGCCAGCGAAGGCGACGTCGAAATTGAACCAATTGGCCTAAAGTCATTCGACTACGTCCACCACGTCCGCATCACCCCCGGCCCCGCCCTCGGCGACACCTCCTCCCTCAAGCCCAACCAGGGCCTCGAAGCCCTCGCTCTCCTCCAAGACGGAACCCTGATCGCCGGCGCCGAGAGCCCGACGGTGCTCGGGCGGGCGCATCCGGTGTGGCGGTTTCCGCCGACCGGCGATCCGGAACATCCGTTCGCGGACGCCGCCGGCCCGTCGTTCAAGATCGCCTCGGAACCCGGCTACGGCCTCGTCGGTTTCGACGTCACGCCCGCCGGTCATTTGCTCGTGCTGCAGCGGTTCCATGCGCCGCGGATCGGCTACAAGACCAAGATCGGCTGGATCCCCAAGCGCGAGATCGAGAATCCCGAGGGGACGTTGCGCCCGCGCACCCTGGCGCGGCTCGACGGAAATTCTCCCGTCCCGGTCGACAACTTCGAAGGGATCGCCGCGTCGCAGGGCCCCGACGGCGAGACGCTGATCTGGATCGTTTCCGACGACAATTTCAGCGCCAAGCAGAAGACGCTGCTGTACGTGTTCTCGTTCGACGACGCCGGGTTCGCGGCGCGCGACGCGGCGACCCACTAAGGAGACGGCCATGACCTCCAACAACGTCGCCGCCCACCTCGCGCTCGCCCTCACGGTCTCGGCGGGTCTGTCGGGCGCGTTTTGGATCGCCTACGGCGTCTTCGAACTCGTCCCGGCGCTGATCGTGACGCCGGCCTGCGCCGCGGCGGGCGCCGCCCTCGGCTGGATCGCGCGCCGCAACCTCCTGATCACCGCCGTGCTGACGATGGTGATCCGCGGCGCGGCCTACTTGTTGGCGACGTCGGGCGGCGCCTAGCGGCGGCGCGCCGCGGTCAGCCGG
>JAJFFL010000045.1 GCA_021776705.1 Alphaproteobacteria bacterium | reverse complement strand
CGGCACGCCAAGCTCGGCGGCTGAATCGACGACGCCGAAAAACGCCTCCCTGGGAAGGAACGAATAGACCTTGATCAGATCATAGTCGTCGGCATGGAATCCGCGGACGACGTCGGCGGCCGCGTCGCGCGTTTGCGGCGTCGGATAGCCTTCGCGCGGCGATGAAAAATTTCCGATCGTCGGCGAGGCGACGATCAAACGTGGCCCGATCATCTCCCCAAGCTCGATGCGGTCGCGCCATTGCAGCAGGAACGGGCGACCGTTCATTTCGCGAACGGTCGTCACTCCCGCGTCCAGGTACGTCCGCAAATCGCGTTCGCTCGCGTGGCGCAGATGGACGTGCATGTCGGCGAGCCCGGGGATCAGATACTGGCCCATGCCGTCGATCGTTTCAGCGCCGTCGGACTCCGAAAATTCGAGCATCGGGCGGATGTCGGCGATCTTGCCGTCTGAGACGGTGACGGCTTGGTCCGGCAACACGATGTCGTCGGTCATGGTGACGACGTTGATGTGGAGAATCGTCCATTGACCGTCGGCGGCGACGGGCGCCGAGGCGGCGGCGCAATCGGCCGCAAAGAAGAGCGCGGCTGCTGACAACACGTTCCGGCGCATGCGATTTCCCGATCGGCGGCCCGAGCGAGTATCCGCGCGCCGTGCGCCGGGTCTTGAATGAAATTGATGTCCGCGGCTCCCCGCATTGCGCCTGTCATGAGCGAGTGTTAACCCGGACGCGACCGGCGCGATTCGCGCTGACCCCGTGATCCCTCGCGCGCGCGCCATCCCGAGCTGACCCATGAACATTCACGAATACCAGGCCAAAGCCCTGTTGAAATCCTACGGCGCGCCGATCGCTCTCGGCGCTCCGGTGCTCAAGCCCGCGGACGTGGACGCGGCGCTGAAGGCGCTGCCGGGGCCGGTCTATGTCGTCAAGGCGCAGATCCACGCCGGCGGCCGCGGCAAGGGCAAATTCAAGGAGCTCGGCCCGGACGCCAAAGGCGGCGTGCGGATCGCGACGTCGGCCGAGGCGGCCAAGGCCGCCGCCGCCGAGATGCTCGGCAACACGCTGGTGACCAAGCAGACCGGCCCCGCGGGCAAGAAGGTCGAGCGCCTTTACATCGAAGACGGCGCCGACATCGCCAAGGAATTCTACCTCTCGTGTCTGGTCGACCGCGGCAACGGGCGCGTCGCCTTCATCTGCTCGACCGAAGGCGGCATGGACATCGAAGAGGTGGCGGAAAAGACGCCGAAGAAGATTCACACGTTCCACGTCGACCCGGCGGTCGGCTATGCGCCCTACGTCGGCCGCAACATCGCCGCCGCCCTGGCGCTCGACGCCGCCCAGACCAAGCCGTGCGTGAAGCTGATCGGCCAGATCTACAAGGCCTTCGTCGACAACGACATGAGCCTGCTGGAGATCAATCCGCTGGTGGTCTTGAAGGACGGCGATCTGCGGGTGCTCGACGCCAAGGTGAATTTCGACTCCAACGCCGAGTTCCGGCACGCGAAAGAATGGGCGGAGCTGCGCGACCTCTCCGAAGAGGACGACAAGGAGATCGAAGCGTCGAAGTACGATCTCTCCTACGTCGCCCTCGACGGGGCGATCGGCTGCATGGTCAACGGCGCCGGGCTGGCGATGTCGACGATGGACATCATCAAGCTCTACGGCGAAGAACCGGCCAACTTCCTCGACGTCGGCGGCGGCGCCGACAAGGAGAAGGTCACGGCGGCGTTCAAGATCATCACCGCCGACCCCAACGTGAAGGGCATCCTGGTCAACATCTTCGGCGGCATCATGCGCTGCGACGTCATCGCCGAGGGCGTCATCGCGGCGGTGAAAGAGGTCGGCCTCAAGGTGCCGCTGGTCGTGCGCCTGGAAGGCACCAACGTCGAACTCGGCAAGAAAATCCTCAACGAAAGCGGCCTCGACGTGATCGCCGCCGACGACCTCGACGACGCGGCGCAGAAGATCGTCGCCGCCGTTCGGCAACAAACGGCGGCATAGGGAAAACGACAATGTCCGTACTCGTCGACAAGTCCACCGAAGTCATCTGCCAGGGGATCACCGGGTCCAACGGCACGTTCCACACCGAGCAGGCGATCGCCTACGGCACCCGGATGGTCGGCGGCGTGACGCCGGGAAAGGGCGGCTCCTCCCACCTCGGTTTGCCGGTGTTCGACACCGTGCGCGAAGCCAAGCAGCGCACCGGCGCCACCGCCACCGCGATCTATGTGCCGCCGGCGTTCGCGGGCGACGCGATCCTTGAGGCGATCGACGCCGAGATGGAGCTCGCGGTCTGCATCACCGAAGGCATCCCGGTGATGGACATGGTCAAGGTCCGGCGGGCGCTCGACGGCTCCAAGACGCGGCTGGTGGGGCCGAACTGCCCCGGCGTGATCACCCCGGACGCGTGTAAGATCGGCATCATGCCGGGCCACATCCACAAGAAGGGCTCGGTCGGCATCGTTTCGCGTTCCGGCACCTTGACCTATGAAGCGGTGTTCCAGACCACCAACGTCGGTCTCGGCCAGTCGACCTGCATCGGCATCGGCGGCGATCCGGTGAAGGGGACCGAGTTCATCGACGCCCTCGACCTGTTCTTGTCCGACGACGAAACTTTGTCGATCGTGATGATCGGCGAAATCGGCGGCTCGGCCGAGGAGGACGCCGCGGAGTGGCTGAAGCGACAGGCCAAGAAGGGCCGCACCAAGCCGATGGTCGGCTTCATCGCCGGACGCACCGCGCCGCCGGGACGGCGCATGGGCCACGCCGGCGCGATCATCGCCGGCGGCAAAGGCGGGGCCGAAGACAAAATCGAGGCGATGCGCTCGGCCGGAATCACGGTTTCCGACAGCCCGGCGAAGCTCGGCTCGACACTGATCGAGGTGCTGAAGGCGGCGTAGGGCGTCCACTCCCGCAATCGTGACGCGGCGCCCCATGGCCGCCGCCCAGAAACCGCCTAAGTTAAGGACTGAAAGAAAATCGACTCGGGCCGCGGATCGGCCTATGCCCGAGCCGAGATTCGCCCCTTCACGACGGCCGGGCGGCGCGCCGCGTTTCGCCCCGTCCGACCGCCGAGCCGCCAGCGGACCCGACGCTTGAGATGCCGGACGACACAGCGCGCAGCGCTCTGAACGAAGCCTTCCTCGAAACCTCGTTCCTCCAGGGCGCGAACGCCTCCTACGTGGAGGAGATGTACGCCCGCTACGCCGACAACCGAAACGCGGTCGGCGCGTCCTGGCGGGCGTTTTTCGACGCCGTCGGCGACCCGGCGGGGGACGCCGCGCGCGCCGCCGAAGGGCCGTCCTGGAAACGCGACGACTGGCCGCGCGAGGATGCGGCGGCCCTGGAGGAGGTCCTCGGCGCCGCCTACGCCGACGCGCGCCGCGACGGCGACGCGCCGCCGCCGGGCAAGCTCGCCGCCCGCATTGAAGATCAAGCGCCGGAAGTCATGGCCGCGGTCGAGGCCGGCGACGTTCGCCAGGCGACGCTGGATTCCATCCGCGCCTTGATGATGATCCGCGCCTACCGCATCCGCGGCCACCTCGCCGCCGATCTCGACCCCCTGCGCCTGTCCAACTTCGGCGAGCAACCGGAGCTCGACCCCGCCAACTACGGATTCGGCGAAGGCGACATGGACCGGCCGATCTTCATCGACGGCGTCCT
>JAJFFL010000044.1 GCA_021776705.1 Alphaproteobacteria bacterium | reverse complement strand
CGAGCAGCACCCCGGCGATGCGTTCGCGGCCGTGCTCAAGCAATGTCCCGGGCCCGATGTTGCGGGCGACCAGCACCGCGTTGTTCGGCAGCGGCTCCGGCTCGGCCGCGTCGCCGTCGTCTTCGGCGAGGTGGCGCGACAGCCGGTTGGCCAAGTCCTCCAGGTCGTGGAGCCGCTCGCGCAGGTAGGGGTCGCGGGCCGACAGCAAGCGCGCGCGGTGTTCGTTGCGCACCCGCTCGACCGAGGCTTCGGCGGTCAAGCCGGCGCGCGCGCCTTCCTTCAGGCGTTCCAGCCAGCCGCGGTCGTGGGCGAACATGCGGTAGGTCTCGAGCACGTCGCGCGACTGTTCGCCGAAACCCTCGACCCGCCCGCCGTCGAGCAGGTCGTCGACGGCGGCGCGCAGGCGCATGATCGCGTCTTCCAGGCGCCGCGCCTCGGCTTCCGGGTCGTCGGCGATCAGGCGGGTCGGGGCGACGTGCGGCTCGAGCTTGACCGCAACGCCGATGGCGACGCCGTCGGTGACGTGCTGACCGCTGAGGGACTCCGGCGCCGACGGCCGGACCTCGATCTCCGCGAAGCCGCCGTCGTCCAGCAGATCGGCGGAGGCGATGACCTCGGCGAGCACCATGGCCGCGGTCTGCAGCGTTTCGACTTCCTCGTCGTCGTAGCGCCGCGCCGTCTTGTTCTGGACCGTGAGCACGCCGAGCATGCGGCCGCCGCGCAAGATCGGGGCCCCGAGGAACGAGACCAGAGCCTCCTCCTCGGTCTCCGGGTGAAACGAAAACGCCGGGTGCGCCGGCGCGTCGGCGACGTTGAGCGGGCGGGCCGTGGTCGCGACCTGCCCGACCAGGCCTTCGCCGGGGCGCATGCGGGTGATGTGGACGGCCGACGCCGCGAGACCTTCGGTGGCGCACAGCTCCATGTGGCCGGACGCGCGGCGCAGATACACCGAGCACACGTCGGCGATGAAGCTTTGCGAAATGATGCGGACGAACCGGTCGAGCCGCTCCTGCGCGCCGAACGGCGCCGCCATCAGCTCGCGGATCTGACGCATCACCCGGCGCGCGCCGGCGGACGATGACGAGGGACCCTGGGTCAACGGTCGATGTCGGTTGCGATCACGCCGCGTCCAGCCCGTAGGCCGCGTGCAGGGCGCGCACGGCGAGCTCGGTGTGGTCGTCGGGAATCAACGCCGAGATCTTGATCTCCGACGTCGTCACCGCGTCGACGCCGACGCCTTTTTCGGCGAGCGCGCCGAACATCACTTTCGCAACGCTGGCGTGGGAGCGCATGCCGACGCCGACGACGGAGACTTTCGACAGGTCGGTGCGGGTCTCCGTCAATTCGAACCCGAGCTCCGCCTTGGCGCCGTCGATCAGAGCCAGGGCGCGGTCGAGGTCGGCGCGGCCGACGCTGAACGCGACGTTGACCGCGTGCGGCGTGCGCGCTCGGCCGTGCACGATCATGTCGAGGTTGATTCCGGCGTCGCCGAGACGAGCGAACACGCCGGCGAGACGGTCCGGGTCGTTCGGCAGCCCGAGCACCGATACGAGCGCTTCGTCGCGCGCGTAGGCCACCCCGGAAACGATGCGCTTCTCCATGATCGCGTCCTCTTCGCAAATCAGGGTGCCCGGGTTGTCGTCCCCCGGACCGGCGAGGCTCGACAAGACGCGCACCGGCACCTTGTGGGCCATCGCCAATTCAATTGAGCGCGTTTGCATGACCTTCGCGCCCAGCGAGGCCATCTCCAGCATCTCTTCGTAACTTATCCGATCCAGCCGCCGGGCGCGCGCCTCAATGCGCGGGTCGGTCGTATAAACGCCGTCGACGTCGGTGTAGACGTCGCAGCGCTCGGCGCCGAGGGCGGCGGCCAGGGCCACCGCGGTGACGTCCGAGCCGCCGCGGCCGAGGGTCGAGATCCGGCCGTCCCGCGTCGCGCCCTGAAACCCGGCCACGACCGCGATCTCGCCGCCATCGACGGCGGCGCCGACAGCGCCCGCGTCCCAGGCGGCGATCCGCGCCGCGGCGTGCGGCCCGTCGGTGATCAGCCCGGCCTGGGCCCCGGTCCACGACCGCGCCCTCAGCCCGCGCGCGCGCAGCGCCATCGCCAGCAGCCCGGCGGCGACCTGTTCGCCGACGGCGACGACGGCGTCGTATTCGTCGGCGACGTCGACCCGCGAGTCGGCGGCGATCGCGCGGGTCAATCCGATCAAGCGGTCGGTTTCGCCGGCCATGGCGGAGACCACGACGGCGCGGCCGCCGCCCTCGGCCGCGTCCGCCTCGACGAGGCCCGCGACGTGCGCGATGCGGTCCAGGTCGCCCACAGAAGTGCCGCCGAATTTCAGGACTCGCCGCGTCACATCGTCCTCGCCGGGTGTCCCCGCGACCGCGCGGCTCCATATGTTGCGGCGGGTTGCGGCGGTTCGGCGCGCGGTCTAGCCCTGAGCCGCCGCGCTGTCCATGCGCGAAGGAGGTCGGCGTGGCCGAGGCGTTGAGCGAAATCCGCCATCTGGAGAGCCCGACCGTGGATCCGGGCGAGATCGAGCGGTTCTCGAAAATCGCCGCCGATTGGTGGAATCCGCGCGGCAAATTCCGGCCGCTGCACAAGTTCAACCCGGTCCGGCTCAAGTTCATCCGCGACGTCGTGACCGTGAAAAAAGGGCTCGACGCGAACGCCCGGCGCCCGTTCGCCGGCTTGCGGCTGCTCGACATCGGCTGCGGCGGCGGCCTCTTGAGCGAGCCCATGGCGCGGCTTGGGGCCAAGGTCGTCGGCGTCGACGCGGCCGAACGCAACATCAAGACGGCCAAGGTGCACGCGGCGGAGAACCGCCTCGACATCGACTACCGCTGGGGCGCGGCCGAGGTTCTGCTCGACTCGGGCGAAGCCCGCTTCGACATCATCCTCAACATGGAGGTGGTCGAGCACGTCGCCGACGTCGAGATGTTCTTGCGCGCCTGCGCCGGGCTGCTGGCGCCCGGCGGGGTGATGATCGTCGCCACCATCAACCGCACGTCGAAGGCGTTCGCGCTGGCGATCGTCGGCGCCGAGCGCGTGTTGCGGTGGCTGCCGGTCGGCACGCACCGCTACGACAAGCTGGTCAAGCCGGGTGAAGCGCGCGCGCCGCTCGCCGCGGAGGGGCTGGATGTCGAGGGCCCGTTCGGAGTCGCCTACAACCCGCTCGCCGACGCCTGGTCGCTGTCGAACGACTCCGCCGTCAACTACATGCTCACCGCCACGCGCCCTCTGTCGGGGCCGGCGCCGACTAGTTGATTTTTTTCGCCGGCGTGGGGACGAACGGGGCCGGCAGCGGCGCCGCGGGCACGCCGTCGTCCTTCAACGCCTTGGCTTCCGCGGGGGTGACTTCGCCGTAGATCGGCGCGGAATCTTTTTCGCCGTCGTGCATGGCGCGAGCGTCCTCGGCGAATTTGTCGCCGACGTAGACGTGGGTCTCCGCGATGTGGGCGCGAACCTTGCCCGCGATCTCGGCCAGGCGGCCGGCGGCGCCGTCGAAATTCTTCTTCGCGCCCGTCACCGCCGGGGACATGACTTGCTTGCGGACATTTCGCGCGCCGCAGAGCGGGCAATCGATCGCGCCCGCCGCGCTCTGCGCGTCGAACGCGTCGGAGCCGGCGAACCAGCCCTCGAACGCGTGATCGTGTTCGCAGATCAGGGCGTAGCGAATCATTCCGACGCGAACTCCCGGTCGTGACCGAGGGAGGGAATGTTCCGGCGCGCGGCGGCCACGGCGGCGGTGTCGATTTCGGCGACCAGGACGCCGGGCTCGTCGTGGTCGAGCTTGGCGATCACCTCGCCCCACGGGCCGACAATCATCGAGCGGCCCCACGTCGCGCGGCCGTCCTCATGCCGGCCTCCCTGCGCAGGGGCGAAGACGAAAGCGCCGTTTTCGATCGCGCGCGCGCGCAACAACACCTCCCAATGCGCCTCTCCGGTGCGCCGCGTGAACGCCGACGGCGCGCTGAGCAGGCTCGCGCCCGACTGGGCGAGACGCCGGTAGAGCGCGGGAAAGCGCAAATCATAGCACACCGAAAGCCCCAGACTCCCCCACGGCGTCTGGGCGACGACCGCCGCGCCGCCCGGGCGCACGTTGGCGGACTCGGCGTAGGATTCGCCGTCGCCGAAGTCGACGTCGAACAAGTGGATCTTGTCGTAGACGGCGGCGACGGCGCCGTCGGGTCCGAACAGGTGGCTGCGGTTGGCGACCCGGCCGTCTTCCGCCTTGACCATCAACGATCCGGCGACGAGCCAGATCTTCAGCTCGCGCGCCAGCGCCGCGAGCCGCGGAATCGACGGGTCCGCGTCGGGCGGCTTGACGGCGGCGCGAAGCTTGTCCCCGTCGCGCTGGACGATGTTGGTCGCTTCCGGCGTCAGCACCAGCGTCGCGCCCTGTTCGGCGGCGGCGCGGATGCGGGTCTCCGCGGCGTCGAGGTTGGCGTCCGGCTCGACGCCGCTGTTCATTTGGATCAGGCCGACGACGGCGCGCTCGCTCATCCGGCGCCTTCGCCCGCCAGCAGCGGGTCGAGCTTGCCGGCGGCGTCGAGGGCGACCAGGTCGTCGTAGCCGCCGACGTGGCGCTCGCCGATGAAGATTTGCGGAAACGTCGTGCGGCCGTTGGCGCGCTGAATCATTTCCTGGCGCAGCCCGGCGTCGAATCCGGCCTCGATTTCGTCCACGTCCGCCGACTTTCGTTTCAACAACTGGACCGCGCGAGCGCTGTAGCCGCAAAACACGCGCGTGTAGATGGTCACCTTGGTCATCGCGCCCTTCATCTCCGGCGACGTCATATAGTCACGTCTCGGGCCCGAACAACTCGCGCGACCGCCA
>JAJFFL010000043.1 GCA_021776705.1 Alphaproteobacteria bacterium | reverse complement strand
TTCGCGGCGTTCGGCGTTGAGCTTTTCAATCGCATCGCGTTCGCGTTCGAACCGCGCCCGGTTGGCGTCGGTGGCGCGCAGGGCTTTGCCTTGCGGAAGCAGGAAGTTGCGGGCGAACCCGTCCTTCACTTTCACTTCTTCGCCGAGGCCGCCGAGGCTGGCGACGCGTTCGAGGAGAATGACCTGCATGGCGCTCTCCTATTGCTGCGCGTAGGGCAGAAGCGCGAGGAAGCGCGCGCGCTTGATGGCGCGGGCGAGTTCGCGTTGCTTCTTCTGCGACACGGCGGTGATGCGGGCGGGAACGATCTTGCCGCGCTCGGACATGTAGCGCTGCAGGAGCTTCGGATCCTTGTAGTCGATCTTCGGCGAGTTTTCGCCGGAGAACGGGCACACCTTGCGGCGGCGTCCGAACGGACGGCGCTGCGGCAGGTTGGTGATGTTAAGTCGGTCTATGGCCATGGTCTCGTCCTCCTACCGGTCGCGGTCGCGACGCTTGCGCTCTTCGCGTTTGACCAGGATCGCCGACGGCTCGTCGTCGATCTCGTCGACGCGGATCGTGAGGTAACGCAAGACGTCCTCATTGATCTTGAGCTGGCGTTCCATCTCATGAACGGCGCCGGCCGGTCCCTCGATCCCGAGAAACGTGTAGTGGCCCTTGCGGTTCTTTTTGATGCGGTATTGGAGGTTTTTCAGGCCCCAGTACTCGGACTTGCGGATCTTGCCGCCTTGTTCCTCGATCAGCTTGGTCAGCTGTTCGACGAGTTCGTCGACCTGTTGCGGCGAGACGTCTTGCCGCGAAATGAGCGTGTGCTCGTAAAGAGGCATCTTCGCTCCCTTCGTTTCATGAACGCGGCGCGACCGTCTCGAAGGGATTGAGAAGGGCGCGTCGGCTCCCGAGTCCGCCGACGGGCGGGGGGACCGCGTTCGAGGCGAGGCACTTACCGCAGGCGCGAAAGGTGCGCAAGCGGTTTGCGCGCTTGAGAAAATCGCCTCCGGCTTGCCTCCACGGCCGTCATGGCGCATGTGTCCCGGCTGCAACCGACCCCGCGACGTCAGCGGAGACGCCATGTCCCTCGCGTTCATTTTCCCCGGTCAGGGCAGCCAGGCGCCCGGCATGGGCAAGGCCTTCGCCAAGACGTTCCCCTCCGCCGCGGAGCTGCTTGAAGAAGTCGACGACGCGCTCGGGCAAAAGCTGTCCGGGTTGATGTTCGACGGACCGGCGGACGAGCTCACCCTGACCGAAAACGCCCAGCCGGCGCTGATGGCGGCCAGCCTTGCGGTCGTGCGGGCGTTGGAGACGGAATTCGGCGTCGAGATCTCACGCGCCGCCTATGTCGCCGGCCATTCCCTCGGCGAATATTCCGCCCTCGCGGCCGCCGGAGCTTTCTCGGTCGCCGACGCGGCGCGCCTTTTGAAGCGGCGCGGCCGGGCCATGCAACGCGCCGTGCCGGTCGGCGAGGGTGCGATGGCGGCGTTGTTGGGGGCGGACGTGGCGCAGGCCGAGGCCGCGTGCGCGGAAGGCGCGATCCACGGAGTTTGCGACATCGCCAACGACAACGCGCCGGGTCAGATCGTGATCTCCGGCGCCAGGGCGGCGGTCGAGGCCGCGGCGGCCAAGTCCAAGGACCTTGGGGTCAAAAAAGCGATGATGCTGCCGGTGTCGGCGCCGTTTCATTGTTCGCTGATGCGGCCGGCCGCCGACGAAATGGCCGAGGCTCTGCGCGAGGTGGTGATCAAGGCGCCCAAGGTCCCGCTCGTCGCCAACGTCACCGCAAGGCCCGAGTCCGATCCAGAGACGATCAAGGCGCAATTGGTCCAGCAGGTGACCGCGTCGGTGCGGTGGCGCGAATCCGGCGCCTGGATGGCCGAGAACGGCGTCGACGTGATGGCCGAACTCGGCGCCGGCAAGGTCCTGACGACCATGCACAAGCGCGCCTTGCCGGACGTGGCGGGACAGGCCCTCAACGGGCCGGAGGACCTGGAGGCGTTTGCGTCGATGGTGAAGGGGTGAAGGATGTTTGATCTCACGGGCAAGAAGGCCCTCGTCACCGGCGCAACCGGCGGTCTGGGCGGGGCGATCGCGGCGGCGCTGCACGGGGCGGGCGCGCATGTGGCGTTGTCCGGCACGCGCAAGGCGCGGCTCGACGAACTCGCCGGCCAACTCGGCGAGCGGGCGGCGGTGACCCCCTGTGACTTGTCCGACCCCGCCGACGTAGACGCCCTGGTCGGCAAAGCGGCGGACGCGCTCGGCGGTCTCGACATTCTGGTCGCCAACGCCGGCATCACCCGCGACGGACTCCTGATGCGGATGAAGGACGACGACTGGGAGGCCGTCATCAAGGTAAACCTCGAGGCCTACTTCCGGCTCGCGCGCGCCGCGTTGCGGGGAATGATGAAGCAGCGCTGGGGCCGCATCGTCGGCATCACCTCCGTGGTCGGCGTCACCGGCAATCCCGGTCAAACCAATTACGCCGCCTCCAAAGCCGGCATGATCGGCTTCACCAAGTCGCTCGCCCAGGAGGTCGCGTCGCGGGGCGTGACCGCGAATTGCGTCGCGCCCGGTTTCATCGCCTCGCCGATGACGGACGCCCTCAGCGACGTCCAGAAAGAGGCGATCACAGCGAGGATTCCGGCCGCTCGGCTCGGCGCCGGAGACGACGTCGCCGCGGCCGTGGCCTACCTCGCCAGCGATGAGGCCGGCTACGTCACCGGGCAGACGCTCCACGTCAACGGCGGGATGGCTATGATTTAGCGGCGAATCCGATGATCTCCGCGCTTCTAGTCACGCTCAAAACTATGTGCTATCGACGCCGCGAACTCGCATCAGGCCAAGGCGTTCCCGCTCTTGGACATGCGGATCGCTCCTTCAACGCGGCGGCGCTGAACGTCGTCATTTCTAGCGAACGAGGTCCCCATGGCGGACGCTGCTGACATTCTGGAACGGGTGAAGAAGATCGTCGTCGAACATCTCGACGTGGAGACCGAAAAGGTCACCGACAAAGCGAGCTTCATCGACGATTTGGGCGCGGATTCGCTCGACAACGTCGAACTCGTGATGGCCTTCGAAGAAGAATTCGACATTGAAATTCCGGACGACGCCGCGGAGCACATTCAGACCGTCGGCGACGCGGTGAAGTTCATTTCCGAAAAAGCG
>JAJFFL010000042.1 GCA_021776705.1 Alphaproteobacteria bacterium | reverse complement strand
CGAACGCCCTGGGCGACGAGCCCGCGCACTTCGGCGGCGATCTGGTCGACCGGGCGCGACCATTCCGCGCCGCGCGTGTAGGGCACGACGCAGAAGGTGCAGAACTTGTCGCAGCCCTCTTGCACGGTGACGAACGCCGTCGGCCCGTCGACGGCGCGCGCCGCCGGCAGTTCGTCGAATTTTTCCTCGACCGAAAAATCGGCGGCCAGACGTTCGCCGGTCGCGCGGTGTGCGCGGGCGATCATCTCCGGCAGCTTGTGGTAGGTCTGCGGCCCCATCACCAGGTCGACGACCGGCGCTCGCCGCATCATTTCCTCGCCTTCGGCCTGCGCGACGCAGCCGGTCACGGCGATTGTCATGCGGCCGCCGACTTCCGCCCGGCGAAGTTTCAGCGGACGCAGCCGTCCAAGTTCCGAATAGACCTTCTCCGCCGCCTTCTCGCGAATGTGGCAGGTGTTGAGGATCACCAGGTCGGCCTCGTCGGGCGCGTCCACGGTTTGGTAGCCGAGCGGCGTCAGCACGTCCCGCATCCTTTCGGAGTCGTAGACGTTCATCTGGCAGCCGTACGTCTTGATGAAGAGGCGCTTGGGGGCGGTCTCGGACTGGCTCGGGCGCTCGGGCGCGTCGGTCATGCGGCGGAATGTGCGGTCGCGCGGCCTCGCCGGCGGTGTCCGTCCTTCGGTTTCAGCGGGTTCACCCGCCGCTTATGAGGAAAAGCATCTGATGTGACAAGGCCCGCAGGGCAGACAGGCTTAACGGCAGCGGCGCGGGTTGGAGTCGCAGAAGTCCTTGGCGGGAATAGCGGTTTCGGGCGTCCAACCGACCTCCGTGACGGCCCCGATCTCGACCAAGTCGGCGAGCGGCGGGGCGTAAATTCGCTCCGGCGGGGTGCGGTCGCAGGCGGCGATGAGCCGGTCGCGCGTGGCCCGCGTGGCGGCGGCGGTCGGAAAATCGCGAAACGCCCCGCTCGACCCGGCGGATTCGCCGGTGATCGCATGGGACGCCTGGTGGCAGCCCAGCCGCGCTCCGGGAGCCAGGATGCGGCGGTCGCCGGCGAGAAAGATCCAGCCGCACGCGCTCGAGCAGTCGTAGGCGACCATGACGTCGACGCCGCGCCGGGAGACGTAGCCGGCGATGCGCTCGCCGGCCGCCAGGGAGCCGCCTCCGGAATCGATGTGCAGGGTTCGGATTCGAGGATTGCGATCGAACGCGTCGCGCACCTTGTCGGCGGAAAACGTCGTCAGTTCGCCGTGCACGTACAAGTTCGAGCCGTCCGACTCGACCCGCGACGCGCCGCCGCGGTAGCTCCACCCGATCGCCGGAGCGACCGCCCAGCCGTCGACGATCAAGAAGGCGCCGCGGCCGGTCCAGGATGCGGCCGCCGCCGCGAGCATCAGCATCACGACGGCGTTGTCGCGGGCGAACCGCGGCGCGCGGAAAAGATGCATCAAGACGCCGACGCTGAAGCCGCCGGCCAGCACGGCGGCGGCGGCGCGTCCGACCGCGGCGACGCGGCGCGCCGCCGCGTCGCCGGGGTCGAAGGCGTCGAGGGCGGAAAACCCGAACAGCGCCACGCCGCCGCCGAGGCCGGCGACCAAAATCAGCGCGACGTTGAAAAATCGTCCGGAAATTTCGCCTGGACGGCCGTCGCCGCGCAAGTGACGCAGGACCGTGCGCAGCAAGGGTTCAGTCTTTCTTCGGCCCGAGCGGCACGCCGTAAAGTTCGAGCCGGTGGTCGACGAGCCGGTAGCCAAGCTCTTTGGCGACGCGTTCTTGCAGGCGTTCTATTTCCTCATTCACGAACTCGATCACCTGGCCCGAGCGCAGGTCGATCAAATGGTCGTGGTGTTCGTCCGGCGCTTCCTCGTAGCGGGCCCTTCCGTCGCGAAAGTCGTGGCGTTCGATGATGCCGGCGTCTTCAAACAGGCGCACCGTTCGGTAGACCGTGGCCAAGGAGATGCGGTCGTCGATGGCGGCGGCGCGGCGGTGCAGCTCCTCGGCGTCGGGATGGTCTTCGGATTCCGACAACGCGCGCGCGATCACGCGGCGTTGTTCGGTCATCCGCAAGCCCTTTTCTTCGCATAGCTTTTCAAGCCGGTCGGGCAACGAGCGCCTCCGCGTTTCGACGCCGTTAAAGTGGCGCGCCTCGCCCCGCCTGTCTACTCGCCGGCCGTGGTCATCTCCAACGCCCGTGAGAACACGAGGGCGTCCTCGCCGCTGGCGTAGTAGCCCTTGCGCCGCCCGGATTCGGCGAATCGGGCGGCGGCGTAGAGCGCCTGTCCGGCGGTGTTGGAGACCGCGACTTCGAGGTGCATGACGCGCGCGCCCTTCTCAGCCGCCTGCCGCATCACATGCTCCAGGAGCGCCCCGCCGACGCCGCGACGCTGGGCCGGCGGCGCGACGCCGAGCGCCAAAAGTTCGACCTCGTCGACGGCGACTCGCATGATCGCGAACCCCGCCGGGGCGTCGCCGAGGCGCGCCAGGTAGCCGCAAACGCCCGGCGTCTGCATCAGCGAAGCGATGAATTTCGCCTCCCACGTGTCCTCGAAACAGCAGTCGTGCAGGCGCGCGATCAGGTCCGCAGCGGCGGGCGTCATCCGCGTGATCGTCAGGCCCATGGGTCGACGCCTCCCGGCAGCTTGGCGTCCGGCGGCCGCGCGTAGAAAGGCGTCGCCGGAGCCGCGGCCGGATCGGCGGCCTCCCCAAGGTCCGCGGCGCGGACAAGATCGAAAATCCGAACGCCTGTGTCCATGATCGATTGCGAGGCGATCAGCGGCGCGCCCGTGCCCGCGGACGACACCGGCGCGCCGTTCGCCATGCCGGCGATCGCGGCGACCGCGTCGGCCGCCGCGGCGCGGTCCGGCGCCCCGAGCGGCGCGCCGTCGGCGAACAGCCGCCAAATGACTTCGCCGCGCTTGACGTCCTCGGCGGCGACCACCAGGCCGGGCGTGTCCGGCGCCGACGCCGCCAGCGCGTCGAGCGTGTTGATTCCGACGGACGGAATGTCGAGCGACAGGGCCAAGCCGCGCGCGAAGGCGACGCCGACGCGCACGCCCGTGAAGCTGCCCGGTCCGACGGCGACGGCGACGCGCGCAAGGTCCGCCGGAGCGATCCCGGCCTGCTCCAGGACGGTCTGCACGATCGGAGCGAGGCGCGAGTCGTGGCCGCGGCCGAGAACCTCCTCCGCCACGACGTCGTCGCGCCCGGGGCGGCGGACCAAAGCCGCGCAGCGCGGACCGGACGTGTCGAGAAACAAAAGCGCCATGGCGGCGTCGCCTTTAGCCGCTTGGGCCGCGGCGCGAAAGCGGCAAATTCGACGGCGGCGTCGCCGGCGCGCGGTCGCGCCGCCCTTACGCCTCCAGTCGCTCCACGAACCAGGTCACGAGCGCGCGCCAGACCGCGTCCTTGGCGATTTCATCTTCCCAGCCGTGGTGGATGTCCGGGTTGTCGTTGATCTCGATCACCGCGACGCCGCCGTCGGTCTCCTTGTTGTCGACGCCGTAGAGGCCGTCGCCGATAAGGCCGGCCGCCTTGACCGCGGTTTCGACGACGGCGGCCGGCGCGTCTTCGACCGCGACCGCCTGGGCGCCGCCTTCGATCACCTTTCCGTCTGGGCGGTGCCGGACGATCTGCCAATGGCCGCGCGCCATCTTGTAGCGTGCGGTGAAGATCGGCCGGCCCGCCAGGACCCCGACCCGCCAGTCGAACGTCGTCGGCATGAATTCCTGGGCGAGCAGCATGTCGGTGTCTTTGAACAGGCGCTTGGCGAGGATTTGCAGGGCCTCCTGGCTCTCCGCCTTGTGGACGCCGCGGCTGAACGAACTGTCGGGGGCCTTGAGCACGACCGGGAAGCCGAGTTCGTCGGCGGCGCGCGCGAGATCTTCGCCCATGGACAACAGCAGAGTCTTCGGCGTCGGCACCGCCGCTTTCGTCATCACTTCGTGCAAGTAGACCTTGTTGGTGCAGCGGATCATCGAGATCGGGTCGTCGATGACCGGCATGCCCTCCTGCTGCGCGCGGCGGGCGAAGCGGTACGTGTGGTCGTCGATCGACGTCGTCTCGCGGATGAACAGCGCGTCGAATTCGGCCAGCCGCGCCAGGTCGCGCTTCACGATCGGCTCGACCTCGACGCCCATCTTCTCCGCCACGCGGGCGAAGTGCTTCAGCGTGTCGGGGCCGGACGGCGGCAGAGCCGCGTCCGGGTCGTGCAGGACCGCGATCGACCAATCCGGCACGCTGCGATTCTTGGGGCTTTTCCACTCCCGGCGCGTGTGGGCGTGGAGAGCGGCGGAGAAAAATTCCCGCTGCTGCGGCGTCAGCTGGTGGATCGATTTCTGCCTCAGCTTGACGATCGTCAGCTTGCGCCCGTCGGCCTTGATCTGGACTTCGAACGCCGGGGCGCGAAACCAGTCGAAGGCGAGCCGGCCGAAGCGCTCGAACGCCGGATCGGCGACGCGGCCGAAACACACCAGCAAGCTGAACGGCTCGGACGTCACCGACGGCAGACGGGCGGCGGCCTGGTCCAGGGATTCTTCAAGCTCCGGCAGGGCGTGCCGGTACAGCGCCTCCCCCGACAGTTCGAGAATCGCCTCCACCGTCGGCAGCACGCGATGGCCGCGCGCCTCGGCGAGCAGGGAGCAATAGTAGCCGCGGGTTTGGTAGTCGTAGCGCCGCGACAGATTGATGATCTTGGGTCGCTGGTTTTCGAACAGCTGCGGGCGGGCGAGATAATCCTTCGCGGAGATCACCTTGTGCGGCGTCTCCGCGTTGGGCATGTCCTTCTGGTGGTCGACGAGGATGACCCAGCCCGACACGACGGCCCCGCGCTAACTCAGCCGCAACTCATAACGCGTCGCCGCGGCGCCGTCTTCGTAATAGTCGGGGACCTCCGACAACCGCGCGTAGCCGCGCGATTCGTAGAGTTTTCGCGTTTTCGCGTCGCCCGACCGCACCTCCAGACGCACCCCAACGGCGCCGCGCTTTTCGGCGTTCGCCTCCGCGGCGTCGAGCAGTGCCGAGGCGATCCCCTGGCCGCGCGCCTTCTCCGCCACCGCCAGCGAATACAGCCGCGCGTGCCGCCGCCGGGCGTGGTGCAGAACGACCGCCGCGCCGAGCAGATCCAGGGCGTCGCGGGCGACGAAGATGTCGGCGGTCGGGGTCGCCAGAAGACGAGCCCAGGCGCGCGGGCCGATCCGGTCGGTCGAAAACGTCGACGTTTCAAGCGCGGCCAAGCCGTCCCGGTCCGCCGGCGTGGCCGGCGCGATCGACTACGGCGGCCCTATTCGACCGCCTCGACGGCGGTGACTTCGGGCACGTAGTGGCGCATCAGGTTTTCGATGCCGGCTTTGAGGGTCATGGTCGACGACGGACACCCGGCGCAGGCCCCGCGCATGGTCAAGAACAGGCGGCCGGTGTCCTTTTCAAACCTGTGGAAGACGATGTCGCCGCCGTCGCCGTCCACCGCCGGGCGCACGCGCGTCTCCAACAGCGCCTTGATCTCGTTGACGATGTCTTG
>JAJFFL010000041.1 GCA_021776705.1 Alphaproteobacteria bacterium | reverse complement strand
GGCCGGACGGGCGTTGAAGGGCTCCCGCCGGTCGCGCCAATCCGCCGCCGGCGCGCGCCTCGAACTCGCCGCCGTCGCCTTCGCCGACATGGCCCGCAACCACGCCCGATTCCGCGAGCGCCAGCGCGCCTACGCCGAAGGTCTCGCCAAGCTGCGCGACCAGGGCCCGGACGATTCGCCGTGGCTGATCTCGGACTTCATCACTCTCGGCAGCCCGCTGAACTACGGGCCCTATCTGCTGTCCAAAGACAACGGCGAATTCGCCCGGCGGGTGCGCGACCGCGAGCTGCCGACCTGCCCGCCGCATCTCGAGAAAGAACCGCCGCGCAGCTTGCGCCCGCCGGTGCCGCTGTGGCGGTTCTCCTACCAGCGCGGCTCCGACCCCCGGGTCCGCGGCGGCGGCGTCTTCGGGCCCAACCACGGCGCGCTGTTCGGGCCGGTGCGCTGGACCAACCTCTACTTCCAGACCCAGGGCGTGCTGATCGGCGACATCGTCGGCGGTCCGTTGTGGCGCCACTTTGATCTCGGCATCGCCGACGTCTGCGTCGAACCGGCCGCCACCGGCCGTCTGTTCGCCCACAACGAGTACTGGCGCTCGGCCCTGGCCACGGCCGATCTCGCCGCCGCGTCGCCGGACGACTTGCCCGAGCACATCGCGGCGCTGCGGCGCGCCCTCGATCTCGGCCGCGTGTGACCCATCTTCCGACCCGACCTATTGCGCACGTGAGGCTTTCGCCGACGTCATGACCGACATCCTGTCCCTCGACGCCGTGACCAAACGCTACGACGCGCACGTGGCGGTGCGCGACCTGTCGTTTTCCGTCGAACGCGGCGCGATTTGCGGCTTCCTCGGCCCCAACGGGGCCGGCAAGACGACGACGCTGCGGATGATTTTGGATGTCATCCGGCCTGACGCCGGCGCGATCCGGATCTTCGGCGAACCGCCGAACGCGCGCGGCCGCGAACGCATCGGCTTCCTGCCCGAAGAGCGCGGCCTCTACCGCAAGATGACGGCGGCGGGGATCATCACCTTCCTCGCCCGCATGAAAGGCGTGCCGTCCGCCGAAGCGCGGCGCCGGGCGCTGGCGCTGCTGGAGGAGAACGGCCTCGGCGCGGCGGCGCACAAGAAGATCAAGGCGCTGTCGAAAGGCATGGCGCAAAAGGTCCAAATCCTCGGCGCGATCGCCCATGAGCCCGAATTCGTGATCCTCGACGAGCCGTTCTCGGGGCTCGATCCCGTCAACCAGCTGGTGCTGGAGACACTCGTGCGCGAGCTGCGGGAGAAGGGCGCGACGGTGCTGTTCTCGACCCACGTCATGGAGCACGCCGAGCGGCTGTGCGACCGCATCGTCTTGATGGCGGACGGGGCGAAGATTTTCGACGGCCGCGTCGACGAGGCGCTCGCCCGGGTGCCGCGCCGGGTGGTGCTGGAGACCGACCCGAGCGTCGACCTCGCCGTCGAGCTGTCCGGTCCGGGCGTCCTGGTGACCCGCGACGGCGACGGCGAAGACGGCGACGCGCGCTGGCGGATCGACCTGTCCGACGACGTCCGCGCGCAGTCGCTGCTGGCCGCGTGCGTGGAGAAGGGCGTCGCCCTGAAACTGTTCGAGCCCGTGCGCCCGCACCTGCACGACGCGTTCGTGCGCCTCGTCGGCGACGCCGGCCGGGCGCAAGGAGAAGCCGCCTGATGCGCCATGCCTATCTCATCGCCCGGCGAGAATACCTTTCCTACGTCGCCACCTGGGGCTTCTGGCTGTCGCTCGCCCTGGTGCCGGTGTTCATGATCGTCGGTCTCCTGATCCCGACCTTGGTCGAAAGCGCATCGCCGACCCGCTACTACACGGTGATCGCGAACCAGCCGGAGCTGGTCGAGGCGATCGACGCGCGGGTGCGCGACGGCCGGGTCGAGGACGCGCGCGCCGCGGTCGCGGCCATGGCGCGGATGCGCGGCGGCGGCGAGGCCGCCGAGAGCCGCGTGCTCGCCGCGTTCGACGCCGCCGACGGCGGGCTCAACGAGAAGCTCGCCGCCGCCGTCGAGGCGGCCGGTCTGGGGGTCGCGGCCCGCTCGATCAACCTGCCCGACTCGAAGTTCGTGCGCGTCGCGCCGCCGGCGGCCGACGCCGACGCCCTGCGCCCGTATCTCATCGGCGAGCGGCTGATCGACACCGACGACGGGCCGCAGGAGCTGTTCGCCGCCGTGTTCCTCGACCGCGACGACAGCGGCCGCATCGCCATCGATTACTGGAGCACCCAGACGACGAACACGGAGATACTCGGCCTCGTCCGCGGGGCGATGCGCGACCAAATGCGCACCGCCGCGCTCGCCGCCGCCGGGGTGTCGCCGGAAATGCGCGACCGCATCGAACGGCTTGAACCCAAAGTCACCCAGCTCAACGCCGAGCGCGCCGGCGCGTCCGCGGAAGTCACGCTCGCCGACAAGTTGCCGCTGATGTTGGGGGTGATGGGCGGAATCGGGTTGTGGATCGTGATCTTCTCGGTCGTGAACATGCTGCTCACCAGCGTCATCGAGGAAAAATCGACCAAGGTCCTGGAGACGCTGCTGGCGACGGCGCGGCTTGAGGCGATCCTCGCCGGCAAGCTGTTCGGCGTCGCCGCGGTCAGCTTCACGCTGCTCGCAGTGTGGGGCGGCGTCGGGCTCGTCGGCCTGACGTTCGCGGCCCAGGCGGGGCTCGGCGTGCCGGCGGATCTGGTCGCGGCGATCGCCGACCCCGGCCTGCTGATCCCGTTCTTGTTCTACTTCGTCACCGGCTACTTGATGTACGGCGCGATCTTCCTCGCGATCGGCTCGCTGTGCGAGACGATCCATGAGGCGCAGACCCTCATGACGCCAATGATTTTCCTGTTGATGGGACCGATGCTGGTCCTGCCGGTGGCGGTGCGCAATCCGGACGCCGGCGTCATCGCCGCCTTGTCGTGGTTCCCGCTCTATACGCCGTTCTTGATGATGCTGCGGCTGCCGGCGGACCCGTCCGTGTGGACGCTGGTCGGCACCTCGATCTTGTTGATCGCCTCGACGCTCGCGGTGGTGTGGGCGGCCGGCGGGGTGTTTCGCGCCGGCGTCGTCGGGCGGGCCGGGCCCGACGCGGTCAAGCGCGCCTTCGGCCGCGTGTTTCGCGGCCGCGGCAAACCGGCGTCTTCCGGGTGAGGTCCCGGGACGCTAGGTCTTTTTGGGTACGAGGCCTTCGCGCTGGGCGCGCTTGCGCGCCAGCTTGCGGGCGCG